>DAOVUW010000026.1 GCA_030632385.1 Candidatus Nanohalarchaeota archaeon | reverse complement strand
TTTTACAGTCATTCCATACAACTTAGGATTATTTTTGTAAATTTCTTTTAATTTATCTTCTGAGAGTTTTTGCGCTTCTATCCTCTCTTGGGTCGGCTTTTCATCTGGGCGAATAATTGCTGTGTGCATTAATTTACTTAATCCCAATTGAGTGGTTGCGTCGATATCTTTCATTTCTTCAGGCGTTTTGTAACTTAAATCTTCATTTTTCTGGAGCTCTAAAAACAAGTTGATACTTTCTCCATTGATTATTGCCCTGATGTTGTTTCTTGTTTTGTCCACAAGGGCTTTGCATTGCTGTTGGATGTTGGTTGTGTTTCTTAGTTCGATTAATTTTTTTCCGATAGCGGCGCGATTAATAAATCCAAATTTTTTGAAAATGTTTTTGACTTCACCAACATATACTTCGTCAAAATATCTCCTGAGATTTTCTTCAATCATTTCATTTCCGCCGATGTATTTTGCCCTCAGCATTGCTCCGAGCCATTGTGCATCTCTTAGAAGATGAACATAATTGTAGTCTGAGTTGGGACTAATTGTGCCTGTATTCTCCAATCCATAAGTGAAGTCTAATAACCTGAATTCTAATCTTGGTCTTTTAATACTTATTATGGACTGTGTTCCTGAAATTATGCCTCTTTTGAGTCTTGTATTGGATGTATATAACATTACCAAAGGATAAGCAAGATACAGTCCATTTTCTATCTCTAAACGGTCTGTTGATTCATCGAAAACACCTAAAGAAATATCCAAAGGATAATTCTCTTTTGATGGAATCAGATTATATTGTTTTAGCTTTTCTGCAATAATCAGCTGGTTTGTAAATTTTTCGCTTGGATCGGGCGCATATTCAATCAATTCATCTTTTCCTTCGGTAATGCCGAATAAATCAATGACCCGACTTGCAAAAACACTATCTAATTTGTGTGTGTATATTTCCCATATCTCTATTTCAATGCCGACTGTAGGTAGGTATTTATTATAGTGAAATACACCACGCAAATAATTTTTTAATTTAGTTATTATGTTTTCTTTTGTTTCTCCTTTAGAGAGTTCATCTATTACTTTGAATCGAAGAGCAATAAGATCTCCTTTTAAAAAATATTTTGGTATCTGTCTTTGAATTTGAAGATGCGATATGATTTGAGTTGCTTCTTTTAGGTAATTTATGTCTTCTGACAATTTTGCAGTTAGCTGATGTTCAAATACTTCTTCTATAAGTTCTTTTTTGCTTTCACCACATATTTTTAAAGTTTCAAATAATATTTTTTTAACCTCTTTATCTGTTTCTTCACTAATCCTCTTTTTTATTTTTTCTTTTGTTTTAGAATCAAAAACCTCTGAGTTATTTGAAGCCATATGCTTAAGTGCTTCTGCGGCATGCTTACGCATATTTTCATTTTCATATTTAAGTGCATAAATCAAGGGCAAAACTGCTGGTTCGCCTATATTTTCAAGTGCTTCTAGGGCATACGTGCGCACATTTTTATCTTTATATTTAAACGCATTGATCAAATAATAAATGTCTCGTCTGTCTGCTGTGTATTTACCTTCTTTCAATTCATTAACTATTCTTTGATATTTTTCATCATCAAGACCTTCTATCTTCTTCTGAAACTCCGCCCCTGACAATATTCCCTTCCTCTCCCTTACCTCACGAATATTCTCAATCAATTCATCATCTTTATCAAACACACCTCTATACTCATCTCTTTCCCTCAATTCCTTCAGTATCTTTTGAGCATTACTTCTTTCCGCTTCAGTCTCCCCAAATTTACTCTTTACAACAAGCCTTTTTATGAGTCGTTCCCTTGCTTTATTCCTCTCATCCTCATTAGCAATGGAATCAATGTGTTTGATGTAAGATTCAAGGGCATTGTTTCTTACTTCTTCGTTCTCACTATGTAGCCCCTTCACTGCAGCAACTTTCTGCAACGGGTTTTTAATTTCTATTTCTCCTTCTTCTAATCGTTCATGCGTCGTTTTAATATCACTCTCAACATGTTTTTTATTCTTATTAATCAACACACCCATCTCTTCCTCAAATTTTTTAACCAAACCACCAATAAGAGAAGGCTTATCTTTATCTTCTCTTATCCTCGCAATATCTTTTTTTATTATTTCTTCAAACTTCTTCAATTTCTTCCCATTCCATCCGCGCTTTTCGTATTGTTGTTCTATCTCATGATGTCTTTCCATCAAGGATTTTAGTTTTATCAAAAGATTTTTTAATTCATCATCATGCGTTTTTTCAATCATTTTATCCATGTTTTTTGAATATTCATCCATAGTCAATATTTTATGTTATTGAGCAAGTGCTTTTTATTGCACTGTCATCTCTTTTTAATAACCATTTGCATGGTTCTTTTTTGTTCATATTTGTCTTTTATCTTGTTACTCTAAAGTGCTTTTATTTTATCTGAAATTATCAAAGCACATAATATCTTTCTTCCTTTTATTTTTTTATCGTATCATCAAGACAGCAATCAAAGTCATGTCTTGAATGTCCCATAATTATCTGAATATATAATAAATGCTTTTCTTAGCATCTGCTCAAATTCTTTTTCATTCATATTTATATCACTTTTTTTTGCATAACTCAGATATACTCTTCCCTGCAAAATATATATCCTGAACCAATAAGGAACAATTAACAAAACTCTCATCGTCCCTGAACTTTGCTGTTGATTTTTTCATAAGCATATCACTATATGTCATTTGTTGGATATTGCCGGATATTGCCGGATATTGCCGGATCTTTAATAATATAATATGTTGCCTGAGCCGTCCCTAATTTTTTCAATATACCTTTATCGACCAAATCTCTAATATCATTCCTCGCTGTTCTCTCACTTACCTTATTTATTTTCCCATACGCCCTGCTCGTAATCTTTCTTTCCTTAATAACATGCTTTATTGCCAATACCTGCCTCTCTCCCAGCTGTTCAATAATCGGTCCAAATCTTTCTAAACTATTTTTCGATTGCTCTGTGTACTCAACACCCTGTTCCAATAACTCTTCTTTTGGGCTAAACAGCATAACAATAACTGTATTTCCAGTATCTCTGATGTCAGGCAATTTTGGCTTAAATGGATGTTCCATAACAGCAGACATTATTTTATCCCATCCTTCGCCAAGTTTCTCTATATATCTCACTTTATTAAAAACTTCAGCTATTATCGAATTCCTTGAATATTGCTCATCTACAATATTTTCCACAGTAACATTGGCAGGTAACGACCCAGGAGAAGAAAATTCAATCCTGTCCTTAAACATTCTTATAATGATTCTTGAACCTATATTGGTATAATCCCTATGCACAACTGCATTTGTAATTAATTCTCTGATAGCAAAATAAGGATATTGTGGTATTATGTTTCTTGGAATCTGACCTTCAACTACATGTGAGATTTCCTGAACATGCTGTTTTATGTATTCATTTACAGAATCAACAATAACAAATAAATTCCCATAAAAATCTTTAATGTCGAGATAAGTCTGCGCCCTGTTTTTTCCAGGATATCTTACGACGGTTACATAATCCATCAAAAAGAATTTCTTTGGTTCTTTGCCAAATAGCAAAATACCTGCATTTGTTATTTTTATGTCTCCATTAAATTCCCTGATACAATTTAAAGCATTTAATAATTTCTTGTTAGAACCATTAATAATAATTTTGTTTATATTTTCATATTGCTCTTTAAAGACACCAACTGCTTTTTCATCAATATCTTCCAAAGTTGCATCTTCACAGATTTCAGAGTCCCATTGTATCTTATTTTTCTTTAAAATAATTCTTTCCAACTCATCAGAAGCAATCACCGGGCTTTCGGTTCCTGTTCGCATATAAGCAATTCCATCTAGATAATATGGCTTGTTTCTTCCTTCTTTTGTTTTTACCCCGATGATTTTTTTCTTATTTATTTCCAGAACTTCAATCTCGGGCGAAACTTCCGGCTTGATTTTCTGCCTAATTTTCTGAGAAATCAACTTGAGTGTTGAATCAGATACATCCTGCCCTATTAATTCATTTTTATCAGATATTCCAAAGTAAATTATTCCTCCTTTATGATTTAAGAATGAGCATATTGCCCTTAAAGCCCTCTCTATTTGTGCAGTTGATTTTTTGAATTCAACGACCTCTGACTCTCCTTTTTTGATTAATGCCAATAGTTTGTTTTTGTCCATATTTTAATTAACTCATACAATTATATATATCTGATTATTCTACTTTACCTTTTTCTGAATGGCGTGCAAAATATCTTTTATTTCTTCTTCTATATTTTCAACTTCTGCTTCAATTTCCTCTTTTTGCATTGCGTCAGGCAAATCATCAACTGTTCCAACATTAATTTCTTCTTTAACTAAATTATATGATTTACGCCTTTTTTCTTCATTCAAAACTTCTTCGTATAATTCTCTTCCTTTTTTATCTCTTTTTGCTAATTTTGTCAATACTTTTTTTGCAGTATCTCTTGCCGATATTGTAACATAACCTTCAGAAGATAAAGCAGTTTTCATTACCCTCTCTGCTTCTGCTTTGTTTGTTATAGATTCAGGTATATCTTCTGATTTTGCATATGGTGTTACTTGTCCTGAAAGAGAGTTGTCTTTATTTAAAAAAGAATCTATCGCGGTTCTTATTGTTTTTTTATCGTCTTTATCTAAAATTCTATCATGTATGCCCCATAATGCATCTATAATGCGATCATCAAGAGAATGCACTGTTCCTGTAATTAGATTGCTGTGATAACTACTTATGAATTCTTTATCTTTTAATATTCTAATTAATGGATTAATTGCAGAAGACAACAAGTCCCTATCTTTTTCTGTTCCATTAATATTATTTGCCGTATGTTCGATTCCATAAGCAACCAATATAGTAAAATCTTTTTCTTTCAATAATTCTATTAAAAAAGGAATACCTTCTATATTTCCGGAATATTTGTTCATTAAAAGAGCATATTTTATTATTTCAATTTTTAAATCATGTTCTGAAAATCTATTATTTTTAATCCTATCTTTGACTTCAGAATATATTTCTTCTAAAGAACTTATATTTTTCAAAGGAACATAGGATATTATATTATTATAATGGGATAACCATTGTTCTTTTAGATTTTCATTTATTCTTATTTTATTTAAATGTTTTTCAAGATCATTTATTGTTTTTTCTTTTATCGAATTAACATTTGTTTTTATATCTGAATTTACTTTATCTTTTTCATCACTTGTCAATGCAAGAGATTCTTCATTGCTAAATGAAGACAATATGGCATTTGCATTTTTTTTAACAAAATTATCTGTATTATTATTGGCTATTTTTTTTATCTCAGAAAGATAAGTTTGCTTTCCTACTTTTTCAATCATAGAAATATCTTCTTTTGAAAAATTCAATCTTCTCATTAATTTATATAATCCTCCATTTGATGCATAAAAAACAGCAAGATCTCTTTTAATTGCAATTGAATAGGAATTTTCTTTATGCATTGTAATATCTGCTACATTGAAAACTTTTCCACTTTCTGATAAAAAGAAATTTCCGTAATGGATATTACTACCTCTCCAAAAACTTAAATAAAAACCACATGAATGACATTTTGCCAAAAATTTATATGGTGCTTGTACAATGTTTGCAATTATTTCATCAATTTCCTTTTTGTTTTTATCAGAAACATGACTTATATATTTCGAATCTATATATTTATCTTGATTTGTTTGTTCAATAGACATGTTCAGAGTTCTTCTTCCTTCAGGGGTAAAAAAAAATAAAAAAGCAGGACTCTTATTTTTGTCGTATGTTATTTTATTACCATAAAAATTATATTGGTCACCCGGTAATTCTACATACATTACCGGCGGAAATAAATTTATGTTTGGAAATTTTTCCATCAAAATCACACTACTTTTAAAATAATCAAAAGAAATGTGTTTTTTTTGATCGCCCGGAAATTTAACATTAGGATAGAATTGTTCCCCGCCAATATTTACAGAAGACATAAATGTAAGTCGTCTAAATCCGCCGGTAATTGGATTAATTCTAAGTCGTGTACTTATTATTTTTTCTTTAAATTTATTATCCTTTAATTTCGTATCTCTGAATTCCTGTATCATTGGCAAAGATGTTTCTCCTGCAAAATTTAGATTATTATACCTTATGTTTGTCATTTCCTCTAAAAATGCTTTTCCTCTTTCTCCGACAAAATTTTTTAGAGGATAGCCGAATTTTTTAAAATATTCAAAAGATGGTTCGTATAAAACTACTCTTCCTGCAAAGTCATTTGTATCTGCATATTTGTATTCATATTCAATACAATTATTTTCTATTTTTTTTGGTTCGCTCGAATATACTTTTTTGTATTCCGGAGAAACATAATCGGACGGTTCTTTTTTCACTGGTCTTTCATGTCCTTCAAATAATCCAGAAAGCAAAGAAGGTGCTTTTTGTTGAGCGTGTTTGTTCTCTTCATCATGCGGTTCTTTTGTTTCTTTTAATAAACCTTTCATGAAAGGAAAAGTACGGGTTAAATTCTGATAGGTTTTACTATAAAGTGTTGGATGGACATGTTCTAATTTTTCTTTTGCAGATTGGCTTAAATCACCACCAGATGTTGTTGTTCTCATCAGGCTTTCAACATGTGCCGGATTAGATATGTCTGCGTTTTTGATTTGGTCTTCTGTAGAAAAAACAGATTGTCCTCCAGACGCAGAACCTGTTTTCTCATCTCTTTTTGAATTTTCATCTTTTTTAAAATTATTTGCACTTAATTTTGCTGTTGATTCAAATTGTTTTAGATATTCTTCTGTTGTTGGATTTTCAGATTCAACAGAGAGATTTTCAATTTCTTCAATTGTCATTTTTTTTAGTTTCAAATCATGTGTTGTTATTTCTCCTTTTTGTATTCCTTCATTTATCCATTCTGTAATTTTGGCTGAGTCGATTTCATTTATTTTTTCAAATATATTTTCCCAATCTCTCTTATGTTTCATTTTTGCATTTTTGAGCAAATATTCTGCCCCTCTTGTATATATAAAGGACAAAACAGCAACACTATACCCTGCATTGTACAAAGCCAAAGCAACAGAGACTGTAAATTCAATTAAGATACGTTCTGCAAATTCATGTGATTCAGGATAATTCTTTATTAGTTTGAATAAATTTTCTGGAAGTAAATTCCGTTGTATAATTGAAATGTTTTTATAATTTTTTTTATTGTATGATAAACTAAAGATTCCAACAATAGTAGCAGGATCACTTTTATTCATGTATTTTTCTATTGAATTTATTTTATTTCTCGTTTCAGCAAAGGTTTGAGTTTCTTCAGTCGTTTTTTGTTTCCTGATTAAACCAATATAAAAGATATCTGCTTTTGACAGGTTGTTTTTCTGACCATTGAATTGTTTTAGAATATCATCCAATTCACTGCTTTTTAATTTGCTTTTTAGTTCATCTCCATACACATAAATCCAATAAATATATTGTAAAGCCAAATCGGTTCCTAAAACTCTTCCTGTAGTTTTAGATATTAACATTGTCAGCCTATCCATTATTTCTCCTTCTTTTATTCCCATATGTCCAAAAAAGGGAATAAATGTATTACTGGCATAGTGTACAAAATGACCAATTTCTGAAGGCAAACCAAAAATACATCCAACCATCACAGGAGAATGCAAAAACTTATGGTATACTACTGTATTTATTCCAGTAGCATTATTATAAGAGTTAATAAAAATAAATTTATTTTTAAGGGCAATACTAAGTACAGATTTTTGTAATATATATTTGAGTGTTTTATCTATTGTTTCTTTATCATACTTCATTAATACATAAGCAAAGCAAAGATTGAGCATAAACTTGCCTTTATTACAGTGATTTATTTTGCTTAAAATATAATGTATTTTTTCTTCATTTTTTGTTAAATTTTCCTTAATTGGATATCCTACCTTGTTTATCCCCATAAGTGATTTTACCAATATTTGTTTCCAATCGAGATTTTTAGTATTTATTTTATTTTTCTCAAAAGTTTGCCTGCAAACACCAATCACATCATTTTCCATCCATTTTAAAGGCTCTTTTTCTTTGAACAACAACTGCAATAACTCATCTGTCTTATTGGGCAAAATTATATTATTGTCACATAGTATGCAAAACAAGTAAAGGGCAGACTGGAATGAAAGAGTCCTTTTAGGATCATGCTCGTCAAGATATTTTTTGTACAATAGAATGGTTTGCTTATCATTTATTTTCACATAATCAAACATCATTGCCATTAAGTCGTACTTCTCGAAAATAATATTTACATAATTAAATATATCTTCTTTTTCAGATAAATTTGAAATTTTTTCTGAAGACTGCTCCATTATTGGTTCTCCTAATTTATCGAGTGTTTTGCTTACAACTGAGCGTACTGTTATATTTTGTTCTATCTCCGGATTTACTCTTTTGTATAAAGCGTCCTTAATTAGAGAGATTTCATTTTTATATTTTTTAGGAAGATTTTCTGCTATGTTTCCAAGTGCTGAAACCGCAGATTCACGAATCTCTTCATTTTCATTATCTAATAATTTAATTAAAGGGTTAATTACAGGAATGAGTTTTTCTTTATATTCTTCCGGAAAAGACTTCGCCATTTTTCCCAATTCTCGTATAGAATTTACACATTCAGAAACTGTTTCATATTCCTCCAAACTTGCGATAGAAAAATTAATTATTGCTTTGTTTGCCAATGCTCTTTTGACGTTTTCATTTGTAGTGGACTTTATTTGATTTAATAAGGTGAATATTTCTTTTCTCCCTACTATTCTTTTTTTTAAAGAATTTCCTTTTTCATTCATTGCGGTTTCTATTACTTTCTCATCTTCTACATCAGAACTGGTTTTATCTTCACGCATTAGTTTATCTTTTATTTTTCCTACAAAACTAATTGGATTAAAAGATGCCTCTTTGTTTTGAAAAATAGAATTTTCTTTATTTATCTCTTGTTTTTTCTCAAAAATCATCCGTGTTTTTTCTGTAATGTGTGGGTATCTGCCTCGATAACCTCCGATAAATTCATTTTTTTGCAAAAATCTTAACGCACTTTTACGTGCATTATTTCCATCAAAATCTTCTTTTATTTTAGATGTACTCATGCCCGATGCAAGATACACCAGTAATTTTGCCTTGTATTTTGTCCACATTTCATCATCCGGCAATTTTGAATCCATCACTTTTTCAATTGCATCGTTGCATTCTTTCTCAGAGGTTATTTCAATAATTTTTTCCCTCTGTCTTTTAATGATTTTAATTGACCTTCCTCCCATCAAGTAGTTAATATATTTTTCCAAATCTTCTCTGGGAATTTTAGACAATGTTTTTGCGTGTCCGGGAAATTTCTTATTAAATTCATATTGGTCAAATTCATTTTTATTTCCTTTATTTATGTACTCTATTACTGCCATTGCAGCATTGCTGTTTTTGCTTAATATTTGTTTTTTATCGGTCTGTTCTTTTTCTGCGGTTGGTTCTCGTCCCTTTTGCTTTTTCCCATCAAAATGTACTTCTTCTTTTTCGTCCATTAAAAGTTTTTTTAATCCTCTAAACACATAAGAATCTGTTTTTCCTTCTTCTTTTAATTCTATGTCTTTAAACTTCTGCTCAATATTTAATTGTTCGTCAACTTCTAATTTATCATTATCTTCTTTCTTAGGTACAGATGGAATAACTTTTCCCGAAGAATTTTCTCTTCCTTTTTTATCTACTTTATTGCCAAATTTAGCCCAGAGTTCATCAATGCTTGAAGACCTTATCATTATATCAAAAAACTGATGAGGATGGTTTCTATCCAAATAATCTGCAATAGGAATCAATTTATTGCTGATTAAATCTTTATATTTTTCTCTTTCATTTTTATTACATATTCCTATATTGATATAATCTTCTAAATAATGTTTTATAAGAAGGTTTTCTATATCTTTATCTAAATAATCTTTGATACGATAAGCGGTTGTCTCTTCTATAAAATCTCTGTTACAATTAGCAGGTATGTTTT
>DAOVUW010000006.1 GCA_030632385.1 Candidatus Nanohalarchaeota archaeon | reverse complement strand
TATGAATTAAAAGGATATCCAAAAGACTGGATTGAAAAAAGATTACGGAGCATTGCCCTAGCCAACGTATTCGTACATGACTCTTATGCGGAAAGGGTAATATAAGTGAAGGAATTTGCAATCGTGACAAACGAGATTTCAAAAGCAACTTTTGGAAAAACTGTCGGAGAATATAAAAATCATAAAAGATTAACCAAAAGAAATCAAAACTTAAGAGACCACATGACGGATTTAGAATTGATTTTTACAATGCTTGGAGAAAAAGCAACAACAGAAATTACAGATGCAAGTAATTCTATTGGATTTGATGAATGTAAGAGTTCTGCCAAAAAAGGCGGAAATATCGCAAAGAATGCAAGAGTTGAACTGGAAAAAGAAACCAAAAAGAAAGTGGTTTCAAAATTAAATTATCTGGATACAAATAAAGAAATAGAATAAAAGATTATCATGAACAAAAAAATAAATAAAGTCCTCCTACTCGGAAGCGGAGGATTAGAAATAGGTCAGGCAGGAGAGTTTGATTATTCCGGCAATCAGGCAATCAAGGCATTAAAAGAAGAAAATATAGAAGTTATTTTAATTAATCCAAATATTGCGACAGTCCAGACAAGCAAGGACAGGGCAGATAAGATTTATTTTCTACCGGTCACTCCTTTCTTTGTTGAAAGAGTGATTGAGAAAGAAAAACCTGATGGAATATTATTGTCTTTCGGTGGACAGACTGCTCTAAATTGCGGAGTGGAACTTTTCGATACAGGTGTGCTAAAAAAATATAATGTAGCTGTTCTTGGAACAAGCGTAGATACAATAAAAAATACAGAAGACAGGGAATTGTTCAAGCAAAAATTAAATGAAATTGATGTTAAAACTCCTTTGAGTTTTGCTGTAACTTCTATTAAAGAAGGTCTTATTTCTTCAGAAAAACTTAATTTTCCAATAATGATAAGGAGTGCTTATGCACTTGGAGGAAAGGGAAGCGGAATTATTCATGACAAAGAAGAATTAGAAGTAATGCTTACACAGGGCTTTTCTTATGCAAACCAGATGTTGATTGAAGAATATTTAGAAGGGTGGAAGGAAATAGAATATGAAGTTGTAAGGGATAAAAACGACAATTGCATTACTGTCTGCAATATGGAAAATTTTGATCCGCTTGGAATCCACACAGGAGAATCTATTGTCATTGCCCCATCTCAGACATTAACAAATGAACAATATCATTTTTTAAGAGATATTTCAACTAAAACAATAAGACATCTTGGAATTGTCGGCGAATGCAATATCCAGTATGCTCTGAATTCAAAAAGCAATGATTATCGCGTCATTGAAGTAAATGCGAGACTTTCCCGTTCTTCTGCGCTGGCATCAAAGGCAACCGGTTATCCTCTTGCTCATATTGCGGCAAAAATAGCTCTCGGCAAAAGTCTTACAGAATTGAAAAATTCAGTTACAAAATCAACAACTGCCTGCTTTGAACCAGCTTTAGATTATGTTGTCCTGAAAATTCCAAGATGGGATCTGGAAAAATTCACCAATGTGTCTAAAAAAATAAACACAGAAATGAAGAGCGTCGGGGAAGTGATGGCAATCGGGGGAAATTTTAATGAAGCTCTTCAAAAAGCATTAAGGATGCTGGATATTGGAAAAACAGGTGCTGTATGCAATGAAATGAAATTTAAGAATTTGAAAGAAGAACTAAAAAATCCAACAGACAAGAGAGTTTTCGCAATAGAGACAGCAATAGAAGAAGGATTAAGCATCGAAGAAATATACAATCTTACATATATTGATAAGTGGTTTTTATATAAAATCAAAGAGCTTGTTGAATTGAAACATAAAATAATTGGAAAATCTCTGGACAATGATTTACTAAAAGAAGCAAAAAGGCAGGGCTTTTCTGATTTTCAGATTGCAGAATTAATAAATGAAAAAGAAGAGTATGTTCGGGAGAAAAGAAATTCTTATGGCATTACTCCTTATGTAAAACAGATTGATACACTTGCAGCAGAATATCCTGCAAAGACAAATTATTTGTATATGACTTATGAAGGAAACGAGCATGATATCCGATTTAATCAAAATAAGAAAAAAGCAATGGTTCTGGGAGGAGGAAGCTATAAAATTGGCTCTTCTGTTGAATTCGACTGGTGCTGTGTAAGTGCTCTTTCTGCACTAAAAGAAAATGGTTATCAAACTATAATGATAAACTGTAATCCTGAAACAGTTTCAACAGATTATGATGAGTGCGACAGATTATATTTTGAAGAATTAAGTTTTGAGCGGATTTGCGATATTTATAATTTAGAAAATCCTGAAGGTATTATGCTCTCATTCGGCGGTCAAATTCCCAATAATCTGGCAATACCGCTTTACGATGCAAAAATGAGAATTTTTGGGACAAGCCCGAAAGATATCGACCGAGCTGAAAACAGATTCAGGTTTTCTAATTTAATGGATAGTTTAGAAATAAAGCAGCCCATCTGGAGACAACTTTCAACTCTTCAAGATGCAACAGAATTCGCAAAAGACATATATCCTGTTCTGATAAGACCATCTTATGTTTTAAGCGGAGCCGCGATGAAAGTCGTACTCAATGAAGAAGAATTGTTGAAATATGTAAAAAAGGCAGCGAGCATCAATAAAAAACATCCTGTTGTTATTTCAAAATTTATACAGGATGCAAAAGAAGTTGAACTGGATGCTGTGGCAAATAAAGGAGAAATTATTTGTTACGCAATTACAGAACATATTGAAGAAGCAGGAGTTCACAGCGGAGACTCTACAATGATTCAGCCTGCGCAAAATATAAACAACACAGAAGAAAATTTGATTAAATGTATTGGGAAAAAGATAGCCGACGCCTTGGATATTACAGGTCCGCTTAATATTCAGTTTTTAATAACGACAGATGATATTATGGTCATTGAATGTAATCTAAGAGCATCCCGAAGTTTTCCTTTTATTTCTAAGGTTTTGGACACAAACTTTGTTAAATTAGCAGTTGAATCAATGTTGGATAAAAAAAGGAATGCTGTCTTTATAAAAAAACCAGACTATATTGGAGTCAAGACATCAAAATTCTCATATTCGAGACTTAAAGGAGCAGATCCTTTTTTGTCTGTAGAAATGGCATCAACCGGTGAAGTCGCCTGCTTAGGGAGGGATTTGCATGACGCATTTTTAAAATCTGTTTTATCTGCAAATCTGAATTATCCAAAAAAAAATATTCTTGTGAGCATAAGCGGAAATCAAAACAAGGCAAAAATGATAAAAACATTAAAAAGACTTCTGGATAAAAAATACAATTTATTTGCAACAAAAGACACTGCTGACTTTTACGAAAAATACGGTATTCCTACAACTGCACTCTATAAAATCAAAGAAAAAAAACAGCCAAATGTTTTTGATTATCTTTCCAGCAAAAAACTCGACCTGCTTATTTGCATTCCAAACATCAATGAACAAAACAATAACGGCGACAGTTATCTCTTACGAAGACATGCAATAGACTGTTCTGTTCCATTAATCAACAACATAAAAATTGCAGATTTATTCATTGATGCAATATGCTCTAAAAAAGAAGAAGATTTGGAAATTAAATGCCTTGGCGAATATTAGAGTTATAAATATTATTATTAATATATTGTAGAAAGCAATACGATAGAACAATCATTGCAGATTAATATGGAAGCTATGCGAGTCAATACAAATTACATCACATTTAAATTATTTGGCTTAAATGTTTTGTTTTATACATTACAGCAGATTACACCTTTAATCGAAAATTTGTTTATCCTATATCTGCCTCATTTATCTTCACGTCCATGGATGCTCATATCAGCAATGTTTCTTCATGGAAGCCTGAATCACTTATTTCAAAATATGTTTGCTCTTCTTATGTTTGGACTGACTTTAGAACAGATAATAGGGAAAACTAAATTTCTTTCTGTTTATTTGGTGACAGGAATTATTGGAAATATTGCGGGATTGATTTTTTATCCTGCAATTCCTTCATTGGGTGCATCCGGAGCAATAATGGGCGTTATAGGTGCTTTGACTTTACTTAGACCATTTACAATAGTATATTTTGTTGGACTTCCGTTGCCTTTGTTGTTTTTGTCTATTGCATGGATTCTTATAGACTTAACAGGAATGATTTTTCCAGAACCAGGAATAGGTTATGCCGCTCATGTATTTGGATTTTTCAGCGGTGTTTTTATCGCAAAATATATTTTAAAAAGAAATAATTACTATTGATGTACCTCTATGTCAAAGAGACCTGTTCTGTAATAAGGTTCCTAAAATTAAAACTAAAAACATATAAGGTTAACATCAATAAGATATTCAATAAACAACAAATAAAAAATAATTAGATGATATTTATGAAAAAGATAATTAAATTTGGAAAAAGTAAACCACTTTTTCTTGCTATTCTATCGGTTGTGACAATAATGTTTCTTTTGTTCGGAACAGGGTTAGCTAAAGAAAAATCTGCTGCTGAACTAAACTCTCTTCAAGATAGTACAACTTCAGGTGTGGCAGCATCGTCGCTGGAGAACAATCAGAAAAGTCCTGTTCCGTCTGACAACAATCCCGCAAGCACAAAACCACGAATCTACAAAAAAGATGTCTTGTTGCTGAAATTTAAGCCAGGTGTTTCGAGAGCTAAAATGAAAAACACATACAATAGGTTTGGCGTAAGTGAGGTCAAAAATATAAATGATGTTGTTCATGTAATAAAAGTCCAGGAACATGCATTGGAAAAAATACAATTTGCTTTATCTCACAATCCTGTTGTGGAATTTGTTGAAAAAGATTATTTGATGGAGCAAAATATTGCATCAAATGATCCCAGGACAGGTACACAATACCATGTAAGCCTTATGCATTATCCTGAAGCATGGAATATATCTACAGGAATTTCAGATGTTATTGTCGCAGCTCCAGATTCAGGAATATTAAGCAGCCACGAAGATCTTAAAAATGTCCTTTTGATGGATTTGGCATTAAATACAGTTGACCATACAAATAACACAGAACCAACCCATTATCACGGGACTGCTACAGCCGGCTGCATAGGTGCCGATACAAACAACAACATCGGCATTGCCTCTGCACCATGGCATAAGAAAATCATACCTTTGAAGATATCTAATCAGGATAGCGGAAGTGCATATATTAGTGATATGGTTGAAGCAATAAACTATGCTGCAGATAACGGGGCAAAGGTTGTGAGCATAAGTTATGGCGGTGCAGGTTCTTCTTCAATAAAAAGCGCTGCCGCGTATCTTAACCAGAAAGGAGGCTTGTATTTCATGAGTGCAGGAAATAGTGGACAATACGAAGCTTATCAAGGTTATGGCGGAAACTGGCCTGAGACCATTATTGTTGCCGCCACCACAGTCGCAGATAGACGCGCACTTTTTTCGAGTTACGGAGAATATGTTGATATATCTGCACCGGGATCCTCTGTACATACAACAAATGCTTATGGAGGTTATGGATATTATTCCGGTACATCATTCTCTTCTCCTGTTGCAGCATCTGTTGCAGCTTTGTTGTTCTCAGCATACCCAAACGCAAATCATGTTGAAGTCGAACAGGCGTTACTTGCTGGAGTAACGGATTTGGGAACCGTGGGTTATGACGTGTACTATGGTCATGGAAGAGTTGATGCCTATGGTGCAATGAGTGCCATGGAATCTATGATCCCAGATACCACGCCCCCGACAGTCTCAATCAACTCGCCTGCCGACGGAGCTAAAATAAATAGCGATACAACAATACTTGTCGGCGCAAGTGATCTTTATGGAATAAGCAAAGTTGAATTATACATAAACGGTCAATTATACAACACAGACTACTCCGGAGAAAACGAAGTGTATTCATTTTACTGGGACTTAACAAATTATGAAAACGGTCCATATGATTTGACTGCAAAAGCATTTGATACATCCGACAATACAAACACAGATCTTGTTTCTGTAACTGTCGAAAAAGATACAAATGAACCGGCAATACAGATAATCTATCCTGTAGATGGAAGCACTATGCTTGAAAAATTCATCCAGGTTACAACCGAGACTTCAGAAAACACAATACAGGTAGATTTCTACATCAAAGGAGATTATAAGGCAACAGATACTGCTGCACCGTTCACATATAAATTCAACTCACAGCCTTATGATAGTCAAACTATCTCCATAAAGACTGTAGCCTTCTCCAGCACGGGATTAAGCGCAGAAAACACCAGCATTGTAACTATTGGAGGCAGCGACGATGATGAAAGTGAAACCAGAACACAATGCAATGACAATAAAGACAACGACAGGGACGGAGGCTGCGATTTTGATGGTTGCTATATTGGCGGCGGACCAAACAGAGCATGGTATGATAAAGACGAACAATGCATCAACTCTGCCGATACATCAGAAGCAAACTAAAGCGCAACTCTTTTTCTTTTCTTTTAATTTTTTTATTTTTTATTGTAGATAAACCTTTCAACGAAATTGAGAATAAGTATATTTCGGATGGATGTTTATTTAAATAATTGTGTTAACCTATTTACTGTATGGCAGACATCATTAAGCAAAAAATAGAAGAAAAACAGGATGTGATTCTAGAATTTGCGAAGTCATTGATTCGCATTCCGACACAAAATCCGCCGGGAGAAAATTACGATAAACTTGTTGACAGAATAAAAAAAGAATTAAAATCAGAAGGATTGGAAATTAGCATATATTCCAAAAATAATAAACCAAATTTAGTTGTAAGATGGAATATTGGTTCAACAAAAACACTCCACATAAATGGTCATTATGATGTTGTTCCGGCAACTTCTAATTGGACATATAATCCATTTGAACCAGTAATTGAAGACGGAAAACTTTTTGGTCGTGGAGCTAACGATATGAAATCAGATCTCGCAACAATAGTTTATTCAATAAAGATATTACGAGAACTTAAACTCAAACCCGCCTGCAACATTGAATTATCTTTTACTTGTGACGAAGAAAGCGGAGGTATTGATGGTACAGGATATTTAGTGAATCAAAAATTAATTAAGCCTGATTATGCTTTAGTAATGGATGGAAATGACAGAATCGCTAACGCTCATAAGGGCGTTTTGGCTCTGGAAATTACAGTAATAGGCAAATCATGTCATGCTGCATGGCCACAAAGAGGAATAAATGCTTTTATTGGTGGTTGTAAGCTTTCAGAAAAATTAAATGAATTAAATCAGAAATTATCAAAAATAAAATCAAAGTGCAATACAAGGGAAACTATTGAAAAATCACCCACGTTAGTTTTAGGCGGTGTTGTTAAAGGAGGCAGTAAATTCAATACCCTTCCCGGAGAATTTAGTTTTACTATTGACCGGCGCATAATACCAGAAGAGAATATCAAAGATGCAAAAAAGCAGATAGAAGAGATTATTGATAAATTCAAAAAAACCAATCCAGAGTATGGAATCAAGATTAAAACATTGCTTGAAGCCGAACCTGCTTTTACTGATGAAAATTCTAAGATATCTAAGATATTATTTAACAGTATAAAAAATATTAAAGGACACAAGCCAGAATTTTCATTACTTCCCGGTTTTTTGGATATGCGTTTTTTTATTAATGATGCAAAAATTCCTTGTGTGAGTTATAGTGTTTCAGGAAATAATGCGCACGGCGATGATGAATTTGTTTATATCTCAACTATTTTTGAAAATATTAGGATATTGTGTTCTGTAATTTTAGACAAAGAGCTGGGTCTTTGATAGAGCATCCACCACGATTATAGTGAATTTTCCCGACATTACTGACTTATTATTGACTCTGCGGTCCCTTCGTTAGAATCACTGAACAAGAGATTTAAAGGTTCGTTGCGTTACCCAACTACTTACACAGGACTTCTTAAAATCCCTGACTTATCTGTTGGTCTGCTTCATCCACCTATAATGAAAGAATCTTACGCAAAATACCTTTTTTGCCTACAACCAAAAAACAGGCATGATTTAAACAAAAATATATATAGTTTTAATTGCATATTATTTGTATTATGGGAATCTCAAAATATATTTTAATTATAGGTATCGCAACAGTAGCACTGGGTTTTTTGCAATCTCCTCTATTGAGTGATTTATATTCAATAATAAGTTCGCAAACAATAATGATAATCGGGGGAGTCATAATCTTGATTAGCTTAATAGGTATCTTAAAACCAACAAAAAACAAACCTTCTGAAAGCACAGAATCTGAAGAAACAGCAACTGATGAAAAAACAGAGGAAAAAGAAGAAGAGAAAAAGTAGTTTCTTGTTTTGTAATGATTATTTTATGTTTTGAGAGTTTTTGATATATGCTCCAATGCTTGTTTTTTTATAGTTTCACTATTTTTTTGAATAAAACACATATTTCTTATGTTTTCGAAACATCTAGTAAAGTACCAATGCATTCAGTAGTAGGATCCAATACTTGAATAGATGTAAGATAATAAACACCGAATGCAAACGACCCCATATGTCCCACTGGATTATCTGTCTCTTTGAATTTTATTTCTTCAATATCTACCTGGCATTCTATGTATGTATTTGCAAATTGTTTTTGTTCTTCTGAAAGTATCTGGTCTGCATCTCCGTATTCTAACATAATAACACATCCATTATTGTTTTTATTTCATAATGAATTTTTCCCTTGTCTTTTGTATCCAACAAAACTTTAGCTGATTTACAATCGCTCCATAAGGACTCTCCCATACACACCAATGCATTATCGCTCTCAAAATCTATTTTATTTATTGATTCATTTGAAGTCATGCTTTTGCTAACACCACATTCAATTTGTTCTATTAGTCCATCCGCACCATTTTGTGATGTATCGGAAGTTTCTTCAATTGCTGTATCCGCAGATACTATTGTGTTTGCATCCGGAGAATTATAATATGAACTAATAACCCAAAATATTCCTCCTCCGATTACAGCCATTGTAAAAATACCAATGAGAAGGTAGAGTGCAACATTTTTTGATTTTTTTATTGGATGATCTGATTGCGAATAAGCATATTTGTCTGTTGTTTCATCAACTTCGTCTGTTTGGTCGTCTGATTGTATATCAGATTCGTCTGTTGATTGTGATAAGGTCGCCTCGTCTGGTGTTTCATTAACTTCATTTGCTGGTTGAGCAGAAGGGGATTTGTTTGTTGTTTCATCAACTTCGTCTATTTGGTCTATTGGCTGCGTATCGTTCGGTTCGTCTGGTGTTTCATCAATTTCATTTGTTTGATTATTTGATTGAAGTATATCATTAGTCTTTATTGCCTCATTAACTTCATTTGAATCATAACTGTGTTGAATAAGGGCATCCTGTATTTGATTGTATGAATATCCTTCGGCTTTTTGATTTTTTATCCAATCTATCATCTTTTGATTTGCCATGCTACATATAATCATTAGATTATCTATTTATAATAATTACTATACAATATGCTTTGTGTAATAAGTCCAAAAATAAGCTGACTTTATACACAGAAGTCCTTTTTTGCACAAAGTCTACAACAAAGAAATCTTTTTAAAAAAAAGAATATATTATAATTAAGGAAAGCCTTTATGAAAAAAGAACTATTATTTATTACAGTCATTGGCGCAGATAAAAAAGGGATTGTTGCAAAAATTTCTAATTTATTGTATGATTACAATGTTAATATTGAAGATATAAATCAAAAAATCATGGAAACTTATTTTGTTATGACTATGCTGGTAGACATGAAAGACACTACCTCTTCAATAGAAACTGTTCGTTCCAAATTGGATAAAATAGGCGAGCAAATGGAATTAAAAATTCAACTCCAACATGAAGATATATTTAAAATGATGCATCGGGTGTAAAAATGGCAATAACCGTTGATGAAGTATATGAAACTACCAGTATGATTTTATATCAGAATCTTGATATCAGAACAACTACTTTAGGGATTAATCTAAAAGATTGCATTGATTCTGACTTTGCAAAATTCAAAAAGAAAGTGTATGATAAGGTATATCAAAATGCTAAATTGTTGATTGAAGAAGCAAAAAAATTAGAATCCAAGTATGGAATTCCAATTGTCAATAAGAGAATTTCCATCACGCCAATATCTTTGATTATGGAAACTCATTGCAGTAATCAAAAGTATCTGGAAATGGCAATCACTTTAGATAAAGCGGCAAAGGATGCAGGAATAGATTTTATAGGTGGATTTGGAGCTTTGGTTCAAAAAGGCATGACAAATTCAGATAAAATTCTCATAGAATCACTGCCTGATGTTCTTTCTAAAACCCAAAGAATTTGCTCTTTTTTAAATGTCGGAAGCAATGTTTCGGGAATGAATTTAGATGCAATTAATTTACTGGGTGATATGCTCAAAAAAACTGCCCGAAAAAGTGAAAACGCAATTGGCTGCGCAAAATTTGTCGTATTGGTAAATGCCCCTGAAGATAATCCATTTATGGCGGGCGCTTTTCATGGAATCGGTGAACCAGACATAACATTAAATGTTGGTATTAGTGGACCAGGCGTTGTAAGAAGTGTTGTTGAAAAAAATAAAAAATGTGATTTGACGCAACTTTCTGAAATAATCAAAAAAATTGTTTTTAAAATAACCCGCGCAGGAGAACTTATCGGTAGAGAGCTTGCAAAAAATCTTGATATTCCTTTTGGCATTGTAGATATTTCTCTGGCTTCAACTACTGCAAAAGGTGATTCTGTAGCAAGAATCATTGAACAATTCGGCATTGAAAGAATAGGGACACATGGATCAACATTGGCTGTTGCATTATTGATGGATGCTGTCAAGAAAGGAGGCTCAATGGCAAGCGGAAATGTTGGTGGATTAAGCGGTACTTTTATTCCTGTAAGTGAAGACGAAGGCATGATTGAAGCTGTAGAAAAAGGCGCACTTAGTTTGGATAAACTTGAATCTTTGACTTCTGTTTGCTCTGTTGGCATGGATATGTTTGCGATTCCCGGAAGCACACCAGAAGAAACAATAAATGCGATTATTGCAGATGAATTGGCAATTGGCGTAATTAATAACAAAACAACGGCAGTTCGGGTCATTCCAATACCCGACAAGAAAGCAGGAGAATCTATCAATTACGGGGGTCTTTTGGGAAAAGTGCCGATAATGAAAGTCAATAAATATTCTGCAAAAGATTTTATAAAAAGAGGCGGCAGACTTCCTGCACCTATTACTAGCATGCGGAATTAAAAAAAATCTACACGCTAATTATCTAAACTCTCATCAAATTTTGAGATTTTTTGCTTGTTATAAATAATAAAGAGAAAAATAAAAGTAGTATTAAAAATTAAATCCTGTGGATTTTTTCCTGAACACTAATGCAAAAGCCGCTAAACTCGTAAACAGAGGTATTACCATTGTTGAAAATTCAGGAATTGATGTTGTTTGTGCAATCGTCTTTGCTTCACCCCATCCACCATCATCTGTTTCAACATAATACAGATATGCATTTCCTAAATTTGCATCAGCACCGAGTGTTATCTTTATTGTTGCCCGTCCATTAGAATCTGTAGTTACAATATTAGTGTTTGTGTTGTCGAACAACACAGATATTTCACTGCATGGATTGGTCAATATTTCTTCGCATGTACCATCTCCATCAACATCCTTGCAAATAGTACTGCTAATTATTAAATTATGCTCTTCGAGAGGGGTAACTTCAACAACGACATAACCTGTATTCTCTGGTTTCAAATCAAGATTAGGTATTGTAACCATAATGTCTAAAGCAAATACAAATAATGTTCCCAAAACAACACTGCATATTACAGAAATCATAAAACTACTATTTTTTATCCATACCATATTCTTTCGCTAAATATATTTGTATTACGATTATTTAAAAGTTTCTATATTTCTGGCTTTGTGTAGTATCTGGATATTATTACATGGTGAATTTAATATATATTTTTTATTGTCCTTTCAATCGCCATATTTAAACATCAACCCAACATAATACTCCTTCATTACACGATTATGATCTATCAAGAATGTAGGGAAGAATAAATAATAAGATGGTGTAGAATGCATCTTCTTTTTTAAATTTTTTCGATAATAGTAATTATGAAAATAAGAAAAGCAGTAATACCTGCAGCAGGATTTGGAACAAGATTTTTGCCGCTTACCAAATCTATGCCAAAAGAAATGCTTCCTATATTAAATAAGCCCGTAATTCATCATGTGGTAGAAGAAGCTGTCAGATCAGGAATAAAAGAAATCTTAATAATTACGGCTACAGGAAAAAGAGCAATAGAAGACTATTTTGATCATAATGCAGATTTAGAAAATCATCTGACCAAAAAAAACAAATCCAAAGAAATAGAAGAGATAAATATATTCGGAGATGATGTATCCATTCATTTTATTCGACAAAAAGAACAGAAAGGATTAGGACACGCAATCTCCATGGCGAAATGCTTTGTCGGAGATGAACCTTTTGTAGTATTGCTTGGCGATGACATTATCAAATCGAACACTCAAAAACATGCAACAAAACAAATGATTGATGTTTATGATAAAAAAAAATGTCCTATTATTGGAGTTGAAAAAGTGCCGGATGAAAAAATAGAATCTTATGGTATTGTAGATGGAGATAAAATTGAAGAAAATTTATATCTTGTCAAAAATATGGTTGAGAAGCCATGCAAAAAAGATGCTCCATCAAACATAGGAATTATCGGAAGATATGTTTTGATTCCTGAAATATTTGAATGCATTGCACAAGTAAAACCTGGCGCAGGCGGCGAAATACAATTAACCGATGCTCTTTGCATATTGAATAAAAAAGAGAAGATACATGCTTTTGTATTTGACGGAAAAAGATATGATACCGGAAGTGTTGAAGGCTGGCTTAAAACAAACATAGAATATGCATGCGATGATGAATGCATGAAAAAAAGAATGAAATTACACGAGTTGATAAAATGAAAATAGCAGTTATTGGAACAGGTTATGTCGGATTAATCCAAAGCGTAGGTCTTGCAAAAATAGGATTTGATGTTTTCGGAATTGACATAGACGAGAATAAAATCAAAATGCTCAACTCAGGGAAAATTCCAATATGGGAAAAAGATGTTGAAGAACTTCTGAAAAAATACAATGGAAAGAACCTGAAATTTACAACAGACTTTAATGCAATCAAAGAATGCGATGCTGTTTTTATCTGTGTCGGTACGCCTCAAAGCGATGATGGAACAGCTGATTTAAAATATCTTTTTTCAGCAGTTGAATCTGTAAAACCATACCTAAAAAAAAATGCTGTTGTTGTAATAAAATCAACAGTTCCTGTTGGAACAAACAGAAAGGTAAAAGAACTCTTAAAAGAATGCAAATGCGATGTTGTATCCAATCCTGAATTCTTGAAAGAAGGAAGCGCAATAAAGGATTTTTTCAATACAGACAGGATTGTTTTGGGTTTTGAAGACAAAACAAAACACGAAGCACGAGATAGGCTCATGAACATTTACGAATATTTTTATAATAAAAAAACAAAATTCATAATAACAAACTGGGAAAGTGCAGAATTAATCAAATACGCATCAAATTCTTTTCTGGCGGTCAAAATAAGCTTTATGAATGAACTTTCGCATCTTTGCAATTGCATCGGGGCAGATATAACAGAAGTTGCAAAAGGGATGGGATGCGATAAAAGAATAGGAGAACATTTCTTAAATGCAGGTTTGGGATATGGCGGTTCATGTTTTCCAAAAGATGTAAATGCGCTCATGAAACAATTTTGCCAAAATGACATGGAAGCAAAAATAATCACTGCCGCAGACAATGTCAATTCAGAATTGCCTGATGTTTTTTTTAACCGTGTTTCAAAAAGGCTCAAGAATCTTGAAGGAAAAAATATTGCCTGTCTCGGCGTTGCATTCAAGCCAAATACAGATGATTTAAGAGACTCAAGAGCAGTTGAATTGAAACATAAATTTCTCAATAAAAAAGCAAACATAAAATGCTTTGACTATGTTGGCGGCGCCATGGATAATGCAGAAAAAATATTCGGAGACAAAATAAAGATATGCAAAACCGTGAATGAAACAGTTGAAGGCGCAGATGCAATTATTATAGCAACAGAATATGATGAATTCAATGATGAAGACTGGGAATATATTGCAGAGCTCGTCAATGAAAAACTGATTTTTGACGGAAGAAATATACTTGATGAAAAAAAAGTGAAAAAACACGGGTTTGAATATTATGGTGTTGGTAGATGATTCAGGCAAAAATCCTTAACTATATAAAAAAATCAAATCCAAATACTTTTTGTTTATTTAGAAATGCACACAATAGAGTAAAATTTATAAGATTATAAATACAGTATATTTATGAAAAATTATTTACTGCTCTTTGTGACAGCGATACTAATCTTTTCGTGCGGTTGTGTGTCATCTGAGAATTTATGCGACATTCATGAAACCGGAGAAAGTTGGCCTGCAAAAGATGGGTGCAACACCTGTTATTGTACAGAAACTGGAATTGCTTGCACAGAAATAGCCTGTTTGGAAAAATGCGAAACAGCGCAGGACTGTGAAGAACGTGAAAATTCAGCAGATAAAATCGCGTGCGAAGGAGAATGGAGTTGTGTGAGTGGCATGTGCCAATATGATTGCCATACTGAAGAAAACCCTTTTGAATGCACAATAGATGAAGAATGCCTAGATGTTGCCATGACAATTTCACATTGCCCATCAATAGGAAAATGCGTTGATAATACATGCATATTTGAATGCATCAATGAACTCCATCCAAATGATCCATCATTTGAAACAGAAGAAATGCAGACGAGATTTGACTATTCTGAAGGTGAGTGCATGGAAGCATCTGCTTGTGTTGAAGCCGGAGAAGGCTGCGGCGGAGGACACAGCACATGCACTAATGATCCTGAAAAATACGAAGGCATGATGAGCACATGCGATATCAATCCAGATCATCCGACAAACAATGGCTATTCCTGCACCTGTGTAGTTGAAGAAAATAAATGCGGCTGGGTAAAAGACTAATGACAAACAAAACCAAACAATTAGGACAAAATTTTCTTATAGATAATAATATAATAAATAAAGAAATCAAAAGAGCAGATGTTTTAGAATCCCAAATTATTCTTGAAATCGGAGGCGGAAAAGGAATACTTACAGAAGCCCTGCTCCAAAAAGCAAAAAAAGTTATTTGCATAGAATTGGACAAAGAACTATTTGTTCATCTTAAAAAAAAATTCCAAAAACAGATACAGGCAAAAAAACTCCAGTTAATCCAGGGAGATTGTCTTGATGTTCAAATCCCTTATTTTGACAAATGCGTTGCAAACATTCCTTACTCAATTTCATCGCCATTGATTTTTCGATTGCTTGAGTTCAAAAAACCGATGTACTTTATGGTGCAGAAAGAATTTGCGCAACGCTTATTTACCAAAAGAGGCGACAAGAATTATTCTTCTCTTGGAGCAGTATGCAGTATATATTTTGACGGGCATATCTGCTTTAATGTATCTAAAAATGTTTTCAGACCTGTTCCAAAAACAGACAGCGCTTTTGTAAAACTCATTCCAAAAGAAAAAATTATCCTGAGCAAAAAAGACGAGAAGAAATTCATATCTTTCTTAAGGCATATTTTCTGCCACAAAAAGCAGAATATAAAAAAAACAATTCTCAACACAGGACTTTTTTCAAAAGAGAAAATAGAAAAAATTGAAAATGAATTTACTATGACTATGAAAACATACAAATTCAGCGCAGAAGAGATTTATGAAATTTACAAAAGGCTGGATGTGTTGGGGTAAATAAAGAAATATAATGGAGAATATAAAAAGAGAAGAAGAACTACTGGGTGTGGCAGAACGGGATTTAAAAGCCACAAAAGTCCTTTATGAAAAAAAATTATATCCTCAAGCGATTTTTTATTTCCAGCAGAGTGTGGAAAAGGCAAATAAATCTTTTGGTTTAATGTTAAATATTATTTCAGAAAAAGACCTTCTTAAGATTTCTCATAATCCGACTAAAATTCATGTTAAAGATTTATGTGAACAAAAAAAGGAAAACAGAGAATTTAATAAAACATTAGAAAACTACCCGAAATTAAAAAAAATTAAATTATTGAAAAATAACGATTCAAAAATGTTAGAAACCAACTTAAATAAAAGCATTGAATTTTGGAAAAATTCTATTAAAAGTAAAAAAGCAATTAATTTTTCTTATGCTGATTTAAAAAATATTATAATTGAAATCAAAAATATGAAAAAAATGAAAAAAGTAATAGTTAAAAAAGAAGATTGGATAAATATTAAGAAAGATATTAATGAATTGTTTGATGTTTTATCAGAGTATAATGCAGATAAAGATAAACTAGAAAGCGAAAGACGAAAATTGAATAATTTTGATTTTAAACCGACAAAAATAACTATTTTGGAACCATTTTTTGAGTTTATATCTTTATATTATACTATAATTTTTCTGTCTGCCGTAACAATGCATCACTCAAATTGTACAAGATATCCTGTAGATAATAAAATTCCAAGAAAATTATATACTAAGAAATTATTCATTGTTAAATATTTGCCTGATTTAATAAAACTACAATATGATTCAATTAAAGGAATAAAGAGATATAATGAATTAATGAAATTAAAAAACAAATGAATAACTCTCTAGAGTATAGCTTTGGTTTTTAATAAATAAATATAAAAAAATAGATAAGTGAGTTAAATGACTGAAAAAATTGACGTTCGCGAAATAATTTCGAAAATTAAAGAAGGACCTTTTAAGGCGAGAGAAATTACAAAAAAAGAAACACATGAAAAATCTAAAGAGATTAAAGACGAAGCTTGGAAATTTGGAGAAAAAATAATTAAGGAAATAGGTATTGCTTTTTTTCAATATCCTCCAGCTAAGAAGTATCCTTTATTTTCAAAAGAGTTCATGTTATTGGGTGTATTATATACTGAAATTGTAAAAACTTATCAGAATGCATTTAGATTAGCAGAAGAAGGTTATTATAGATCTGCATTTGGAGAATTAAGAGATTTGTTAGAACAGATTATGAAAATAAAACTTTTTTATGAAGAAATATCCTTATTTAAAAAATGGGTGAAAGATGCTAATGTATTGTACACCACAAAAGAATTACGAAAAACAGATTTATTTAAAAACGCGGGATTAAACGAAAAAATTGCGAACTTATCTAATGCACTAAGCAATAATAGGCATAGTTCTTTTGCAACATTAGATGCCAATGGACCAGTAAATACAAATGTATCTTATTATAGAAAAGATTTATTTGAAAAGTGGTGCAAACATCTTATTTTATTGAGTGAACTAAGCAGTGAAATAATAGATATAAAACCAAAATAGTTTTCTTAAGGCAATATAATGATTTTTGCTGAAACTTTCTATGGCATATAGTTATTAAAAAACTAAACTCTTTATACATTCAAATGTATAAGAATAAAACGCCTGCCATATATTTTTAATATTCCTTTTTTTATTCAATTATGCAATGGAAAATTACAGTTGGTTTTCTTCCGGGGGTGTTGGACAGCCAGGCGAATACAGTTTTTAAAACATTGAAAAAACTCGGCTATGAGAGAATAACTGATGTAAAAACAGCAACTTCTTATATTATTGATATTGATGTATCTGACAAAAACCAGATGGAAACCATCGCAAAAAGAACAATAGTAAACCCTGTAATAAATGAATACCAAATCCAGGAAAACGGCGAAAAACAGGACTTCGGAGATTACAGCGCAATTGAAACAAAAGGAAAACTGAGCGACCCATTGGGAAATTCAACAAAATCATCTTTTTTTGATTTAGGGCATAAAACAGACAATATCCAGACCGCAAAGATATATCTGCTCAAAGGAGATAATTTAGATGAGAAATTACTCCGAGAAATTGCAGAAGAACTGCTTTGCAATCCAATTACAGAAGAATACAGGATAATATTATGAATTACAGCAATGAAGCAATAGAAATAAAAATGCTTGACAAAAAGCCGGATGATTTAATAAAAATAAACAATGAGAGAAATCTTGCGCTCAATAAAGATGAACTTATTGAAATCCAGAAATACTTTTCAAAAATGCAGAGAAACCCGACTGATCTTGAAATAGAGATCTTTAATCAATCGTGGTCTGAACACTGCATACACAAGACATTCAGGCATGATATTTTTGTAGAAGACGGCGTTTTGGAGACAGACAGCATAAAGCTGGATGAGGAAAATAAAATAAGCAATCTGCTGAAGCAGACAATCGTCCGCGTTACAAAAGAACTAAACCATGAATGGTGCTTTGGTGTATTTGAAGATAATGCAGGAATGGTAGACTTTGTTGATGATTATGTTATTGCAGTAAAAGTGGAAACCCACAATCACCCTTCTGCTCTTGAACCATTCGGCGGTGCTGCAACAGGAGTTGGCGGATGCATTCGCGACATTCTTGGTGTATGGGCAGAGCCTTTTGCAAACACAAATGTCTTGTGTTTTGGAAATCTTGATTCAAGTTATGACGATTTACCTGCAGGTACAAAACACCCTAATTATTTATTCAAAGGAGTTGTCAGGGGAATCGGCGATTATGGAAACAAGATGGGAATCCCGACAGTAAACGGGGCAATCTATTTTGATAAAAGCTACACTTCTAATCCTTTGGTTTTCTGCGGCTGCTTTGGTCTTTTGGAAAAAAGCAAATATGTAAGAAAAGCAAAAAGCGGCGATTATCTTGTGTTGGTGGGCGGAAGAACAGGAAAAGACGGCATTCACGGCGTCTCTTTTGCATCCGCAGATTTGAGTTCTGAATCAGAAGAGATAAATGGTTCTGCTGTCCAGATTGGCGACCCGATAGAAGAAGAAAAAGTGATGAGAGGCATTATGGAAGTGAGCGCCCAAAACTTAGGTTCAGGCATAACAGACCTTGGCGGAGGCGGACTTTCTTCAGCAGTTGGAGAGATGTGCAGTAATTATAATCTGGGAACAATTGTAGATTTAGACAAAGTCCCTCTAAAATACAAAGGGCTAAAGCCATGGGAAATATGGATAAGCGAATCACAGGAAAGAATGCTTGTTTTGGTTCCAAAAGAAAATTACGAAAAAGTAAAACAAATATTTGAATCAGAAGATGTTGAAGTTGAAAAAATAGGAGAATTTATTGATGAAAAAAATTTGATCTTAAAATACCATGATGAAGAAATTACAAACTTAGATATTGATTTTTTATTCAACGGCGTTCCAAAAACATACAAAAAAGCGACATGGGAGAAAAAAGAATTTAAAGAACCCTTGATTGATGAATCCAAAAATTATAATGAAGATTTGATAAAAATATTGTCCTGCCCAAATGTTGCGAGCAAAGAAAAAGTAATCCACAGCTATGATTCTACTGTACGTGCAGGAACCGCCCTTGGTCCTTTGCACGGCGAAAAAGAAGACGCACCCGGGGATGCCAGCATAGTCCGTCCATTGCTCAACAAACAAAAAGGCGCTGTGATTTCATGCGGATTCAACCCAGAATATGGAAAAATTGATCCATACCATATGGCCTCTTCTGCCATCGATGAGGCGATAAGAAACAATACTGCTGTCGGAGGACGAAGAATTGCGCTTTTAGATAATTATTCATGGGGCAACCCGGAAATACCCGAAAATTTAGGCGGCATTGTCCGTGCCTCACAGGCTTGCTACGATACAGCAATAGAATTCAAAACCCCTTTCATCAGCGGAAAAGACAGCCTGTATAACCAATCTGAAGACGGTCCTATTTGTCCGACTCTTGTAATTACAGCAATAGGGTTAATACCCGAAATTGACAAAAAAGTTTCCATGAACTTCAAAAAGCCAGACAACAATATTTATTTAATCAGCAAAACATACAATGAACTCGGGGGCTCTCATTTTTATAAGATAAAAGGACATCTGGGTGCAAATGTTCCCAAAGCAAGACCAAAAGAAGCAAAAAAAATATTTGATTCTCTTATTGATGCAATGGACAGCAATCTTGTATCAAGCTGCCATGATTTATCTGAAGGCGGTCTTGCAGTTGCTCTCTCTGAAATGTGCTTTGACGGCATCGGGGCAGAAATAGACCTTTCAAAAGTCAAATACGAAGGCGAATTAAAAGATTACCAGATTTTGTTTTCTGAGTCAAACAGCAGATTCTTGGTTGAAGTATCAAAGGAAAATGCAAAAAGCTTTGAGCAAATAATGGGAGAACATGCCTCTCTGATTGGACAGACAAAGAAGGAAGAAAAAGTCATAATAAAAAGAGGAGAGAAAGAAGAAAATATAATTGATGAAGATATTGATGAATTAAAAACAAGCTGGCAGGAGGGTATCAAATAATGGAAAGAAATGAAATAAAAGTCTGTATTTTGCGCGAACCCGGCACAAACTGCGACAGGGAGACAAATTATATTTTCAACAAGCTCGGCGCAGATTCCAGGGTGATTCACTTAAACAAATTTTTATCAAAAGAAGAAAGACTAAATGACTTTCATATTTTAGTATTTCCCGGCGGATTTTCAAATTCAGACCACATTCGCTCAGGCGTTGTTTTTGCAAAGAAACTGATGAAAGAACTTTTTGCTGATGTTGAAGAATTTGTAAATGCAAAAAAGCCGATAATCGGTATCTGCAATGGTTTTCAGATTTTGGTCGAAGCAGGACTGCTCCCTGGAATTGATGGAATAAGCAAAACACAGCAGGCGGCTCTTGCAACAAATGAAAAATTGACATTTGAAAGCAGAAAAGTCAATCTCATTAATGCGAATAGAGGAAAATGCATATTTACAAAAGACATGCCTTTTGATGTATTAAAAATGCCTATAGCCCATGGAGAAGGAAATTTCAAGATATCTGAAGAATTACTGATGAAATTGATTGAAAACGACCAGATTGCATTCATGTATGTGGATGATAAAGGAAGACCTGCAAACGGCAAATATCCATTCAATCCAAACGGTTCGGTGTATGACATCGCAGGCATATGCAACTCAACAGGCACAATTTTAGGAATGATGCCACACCCGGAAAGGGCTTCGGATGTTTCTGTTGGGTCGACTTCAGGGCTGGCCATCTTTGAGAATGCTGTGAAGTATGTTGAGAAAGGGTTTTGATGTTTTTTATAAAACCAATGTATTTTACTTCCCTGTCTTTTCAATAATTTTTTTATTTAATTTCTTAAGTTCAGAATACTCTGATTTTAAATTTTCTGACTTTTTCAATAATTCTTTATCATCAAATATTTTACAAAATTTTTTAATTTGATATTTTAATGACCCTGTTGTTTCTCCTTGCTCTTTCCTCTCTCTATTAAATGCGTCGTTCTCAAGTTCCATTTTATTGATTTCTTCCAAATAATGCCATACTGAATCATTGTATGTTTTTTTTCTTTTATATTCGTTGTCTTCTAAAAACGCAAATACTATTGGAGAAGGCATAGAATTGTATAAATAAATATCTTCTTTCTCTACTTCATCATATAATCTACTAAAAATATATTTGTAAGAAGTTGCTTTTGTTATATTTTCACTAAATTTCCAAAATTTTTGTTTGAAAATAGAATGATTTTTGAGTAGTTTTTTAATGTCTTCCTTCATTTTTTTATTCAATATGCCAAAACTTCTCTTTTCTTTCAATAATTCAATTTCTTTTAATTCATTAATTTTTCCTTCTTCAAATCCTTTATTTAAATAATAAAGTTCCTTGTGTATTTTGTCATATAATGCCTCTTTTTTGTCATAATTCTTTTGTAGTTTGTAAAGATAATAAGTAAAAGAAGAACCCATAAAAAAACCAATAAAAGAGAGTATAATTTGCATACTACTATTTGTAACTAATAATTCGATATTTATCATATTTGTTCCTATTTGATAAAAATTAATAAAATTATGTATTTTATGGTCAAGGAAAATCCACACAAGAACCATAATTGTCTGGTCTACATCTTAAAATTCTTTTTATTGTTAGATACCCCCATAAAAGAAACCATATTTCTTTAATGCCCTTATTCCATATCCTATTTGTTTATTTTGGGTTTTAGAATAGATTTGAATAGCAGGTAACAGATGCAATTTCTATAAGCAATAAACTATCTTCATAAACTTATTAATTATACAAAAAACAAGTAATATAAACCAGAAATTCCAAAAATTATTAATGATACGGATACAATAAATACTAATATACCAAACAATATTTTCAAGCATATAAATGCCATTTTAAAAAATATGTTATTCTTTAAAAATTTTTCATTATCTGATTCAGGTACGGTAACACTCACTATTTCTTTATCCTTTACCATTTTCACTTCCACTATCTTATTATCTGGAAGTGAATTAATTTTTCTTAGTAATTCCTCCTCACATTTTAATTTCTTCTTTACTAATATTTCTTTCACATCTTTTATTAGTAATAATTCTTTGGCATTAAAATTTTCTGTTGCACTCTTATTAGATTTGTTTTTATCATTCATATTATTTCTTTCAATTTATTTTACTCTCAAAAAAGTCTGCATATTTTAAATAAGTCTCTGCTCTTCTAAAAGTATAAGATGTGGTTATATCAGTTTGAAATACTATATTTTCTTTTATACAAATATTTTTTCCAAAACTTGCTTCCATTCCACGATCTATTTTATAGGTAAAACATTCAGAATTAAGTTTATTTTTTAATTCGGTATAGCCCCCTTCTTCTTTTACTTTATTAATTTTATTTGAATAATATATTTTTGCATTTTCTTTTGAATCAAATTTATATGCTGTGAATTCTAGTGCTATCAAACCCATTGTTCCTTCTTCTTTAAAGTACATCATCGTACTCCCTGATTCAAATCCCGTATAATTATATTCATATTTATTTACACTTGCATCTTTTATAGAACCCGTAAT
>DAOVUW010000028.1 GCA_030632385.1 Candidatus Nanohalarchaeota archaeon | reverse complement strand
ATTTGTATTTGTTTAGCAAAAACAAAGATTCTTTACCAGCATATTTTTGAGCTCTACTTTCAAGTTAAGATTTTTCAATTGCCATGAGGCAATCAACGACGCCAATGCCTCATAATTCTCTTTTCCTGTCTCTGACCGAAACGCCCCAATAATTTTGCGAACCACTACAGTCTCCCGTATTGCTCGCTCTGCAAAATTATTAGTCGGTTCAACCCCTTCAATCTTGACGCAGGTAAACCAATTTCCAAGATTGTTGTTTATGTATTTTGCAACAGGAATAATTTGTTCATATTGCTTATAATATGAAATTATTTTCTTGAGTTCTTTTGTCATCACAGAATATTTCTCAAGCCTTTGCTCATTTGTTGGATTAGTGCTGTTAAATGTTTTTATCTGCTTGAATAATTTTTTCAGCTTTTCATGAAAATGCCTACCTGTTGCGCTCGTGTTTAAATCTCCTGATTTGCGTAGCAAATGAGCCCAGCAACGCTGGAGATTTGCATTTGATAAACAATTGTATGCCCTCCAGCAGTCGCAGACAACCGTTCCGCTGAATTCTTCTCCGAGAATCTCTTTTACAATATCATTTCCTCTACTCGGACGTATCACAAGCAGGATGTCTTCTGCTGTCCGAAAAACCCAAACCCATTGATTTTTGCCAAGTACTGAAAAGCTTGTTTCATCTGCATAAACAATCTTTGCTGTTCGTATTCTTTCTTTGAGGTCATTATATTCATTTTCTGCTGCATCTGCAACCCTTTTGACAATTGCGTTCACAGATGCAGGCGTCAATTTGAGCGCAATTCCTGAGTCAAGGAAAAATGCCGTCTTTCTTAAGACGCCTCTTAAAATGAATTTCAGGAAGATTACAAGAATCATTATGTTGAGACCGAATTTTCCTGTCAATGGAGTTGTGTTGTGCTTTGGGATGAAAACATATTTGCAGTCAAGACATTTCTTTTTGTGAATTTTGGATTCAACAACTTCAGGGACGATTGGTTCTGGGATGTTTTCAATAATGCGTTTAAAGACCTGCTTGTCTTTAAGATTGTGGCTGCCGCATTTTGGACAGATATCTGTGTCAATTTCTTCGGTTCGGTCAATGGTTTGCATTCTTGTTGTGCCCTTGTGCCCCACAGGGGCACCTTTTTTTGTTCCTTTTGATTTCAAGCCTTGCGTGTTTGGTTTTAAGTGTTTGTTTGAAGAGGAAGGTGTGTTCGGGTTTATGTATTTGATTAATTGTTTTTTGAGTTCGGATATTTCATTTGCTTGTTGTTTTATTATTGTTTCTAATTTTTTGATATGAAGTCTTAATTCATTGATGATGAGGTCTTTGTCATCCATATATCTGCTTTGGCAGATATACATATATAGTTTTTTTACATATAATTATGGAAAATTAGCTAAACAAATACAAATATTTTAGAATTGCATAAAAGAATTCATTTGTCTTCTTCCAGATTTGTTATTACACTCTCTATTTCTTCCAAATCCATAAATCCTATCGATGCTTTTTCTTCTAATATTAGCGTTGGCGTTATGTTATCTACGCTATAGATCTGCTTTATTGTATTTAAAGCAGCATTTTCCATGTTTGTATCAAAAGAGTATATAAATATATTTTTGTATTTTTTCTTCAGATGATTCAACACATATTCCTGGCTTTCGCATTTTGGACAATCTCCTTTATTGGAATAAAAATAAAGTATTGTTGTGAAATTAACATTACATTCTTTGTTTAATGTATTTATATATAGCCAATGCCTTAATTCCAGCAAAGAATAATATTTTTTCATTCTCCATACTTTTGGATTATCCCATCCGAGCTGATTTTCCAGGTAGCCCAGTTTTTGGGATAGATCATAAAGAGACTGTGTAAGTTGAACATGTCCTGTAGCATTGCATCCTGCTTCTTTTAATATGCGGTCTTCTATTTCAGAACTCAGCAAATCAATTTTTAAATCATCTTCAAATTCAGCATATTTGTTAAATTTGTAAGAAAGGATGTAATTTCCGACAATAACACCTATCAAAAATATCGAAAGAGTTAGTGAAAATGCAATTAGGAATTTAGAATAAGATATATCTCTTTTGACTTTTTTTGGCATCATAATATCTTAAAAAAAGTATTTTTATATAGTTAAATATGTTTTCTCATTGATTCTGTTAAATCTTCAGGCATCGTTGAAATTACAGGAGTCTGCTGTAATATTTCCATAAATGCTCTGTCTGATGTATAATTTTCCTTTAGAGAAGGTCTTGCTATGATTCTTATTATTATATTGAAAAAATCAAACTCTTTATTTTTTTCTTCATCTGAACACATTGGTGCTGAAAATATAGACATATTAAGAGAAGAAACACCTATTTTTTGATAAGCTGAAAATATTTTTACAATACTCTGCGCAAGATTTGAAATATCTAAGTCTTCCATATCACAAAAAGAAGATTTGTTTTGCATAACACCTAAAAGTTCCTTGTCTGCAGAAGGAGCGAATTTTGCTTTAAACCATACTTCTGGGTCTTGTAATATTACTCTTTGTTTATCCTGAAGCATTAATTCCTTAAAATAGTTGACTTCATTTTTTTCATGGAATCTTTTTGCTTCATCCAGAATTTTTTTAATATAATTTGAAGGTGTTTCATCAGCAACAATTTGGACATGAGGATGAATTAGAGAGGCTCCGGAAGGCATCATATAATTAAAATTTATTGAAGGATAAAGTAAATTAGGAGCATATTTTGCCTGTGCTTTTAGAAACATGATTGATGTATATAATGCACTCTCCCATTCTCTTTCTGTTATCTCACTATAGGGTACTTTGTGTTTTTTCGTCAAAACACCAATTGCGTGCACTTGTGCGAAAGGATAAAGATTAGGAAACATCACAAAATCGTTGTAATTAATATGCTCTTTATTTGACATCACGCGCTCAAAACGAGGAGTTTTTTCCAAAAGATTTTGTTCGCAAAACGGACATTTTTCATTGGTTTCTATTTCTTCCAAATCTATATCCTCTAATGAAATGCTGTGTGATCTTTTTACTCTTTCTGAATTGATTCTGCACACATCTTTTGTAAGGGGGTCTTCTCGGTATTCTATCCGGTGCTTATCGATACGAAATTTTGGAGGAGATTTCAATTTAATATATTTAAAATAAACATTAAAAGTAATCATATTATCTCTATGTGGAATGTTTTTAAAAAGCTAATGATATTTAAAGTATTATGTATTGGATTAAAAAATTAAATAAAAATGACCAAAAGTATTTAAAACAATTATTAAAAGACGTTCTTCATTACAAAGATATTGCAAAAAAAGAAGATGAATCAATAATGCAGATGTGGGTGTGTCTGATAAAATTATATGAAAGGCAAACCTTATTGGAAAAAAAGATAGCTGCTCTGACAAATAACAGTAAATTAAAATCAAATAAAAAAGACGACAAACCAAAGATTTTAAATGATTTAATGAAATATTAATGTATGAAAATATGGAAAATACAAAAATCTTAGGTTATGGGTGCTATATTCCACGATACAGAATCAAAACAGAAAGTATAGCCACTGTCTGGGGTGCTGATGAAAAAGCAATCAAAAATGGACTTAAGATTTATGAGAAAGCTGTTGCCGGTGTTGATGAAGACAGTGTAACAATAGGCGTTGATGCAACAAAAAATGCATTGAAAAGAGCCCAGATAAATGAATCTGATATTGGTGCAATATACACAGGTTCTGAATCGCACCCTTATGCTGTAAAGCCCTCTTCAACAATTATAGGTGATGCAATAGGTGCAGGACCAAATTATACTGCTGCAGATACACAATTTGCATGTAAAGCAGGAACTGCTGCAATACAGATGATAATGGGATTGGTTGAGTCTAAAAAAATAAAATATGGCATTGCAATAGGAGCAGATACAGCACAGGGTCTGCCTGGAGATGCATTGGAATATTCTGCCGCATCTGGAGGTGCATCATTTGTATTGGGTTTATGTGATGAAAAAAATGCATGTGCAGAAATTATCGATACAGTATCCTTTTCAACAGATACGCCTGATTTTTGGAGAAGACCAAAAGAAGATTATCCCAGACATGCTGGAAGATTCACAGGAGAACCTGCTTATTTCAGACATGTATCTGGAGCAACAGATGCTTTATTAAAAAAAAGAAATGAAACTATTGATGATTATGATTATATTGTATTTCATATGCCTAATGGAAAATTTCCTCTCTTAATGGCGAAAAAATACAAAATTCCCATGGAAAAGATAAAACCTTCTTTGGTTGTTGAAAAAATAGGAAATACTTATTCTGGCTCATCCATTCTTGGATTATGCAGTGTTTTAGATATTGCAAAACCCAATGATCGAATTTTAGTTACATCTTATGGTTCAGGAGCAGGTTCAGATAGCTTTTCATTAAGAGTATGCGAGGGAATAGAAAAAATAAGAAACAGAGCTCCTTTTATTGATGAATATATAGATGATAAAGAATATGTCAGTTATTCTACTTATGCCAGAATGAGAGGCAAAATATAATCATTATTCATTATGTTTTTAAAATTATTCAAAAAATAGAACTATGAACGATAAAATAAAAGAAACAAAATCGACAGAAAACAAACAAACAAAAGTCAAAGAAATTAAAAAAGACATAAAAAAGACAGAAATCGAAAAAAAAGAACAACCTGTAGTAACAGAGAAAATAGAAGAAAAGGCAACTAAAAAAAAGCAGATAGTTTCTGTTAAAAAAAATATTGATAAAGATTCTACTGATGACAATAACAATATTGAAAAGATAGAGAACGAAAAAACAAAAACTATTTTTGTAAATCAGGATATGTATTTGTCTTCCGGCATATACATAGGTATGAGCAGGAAATTAAAAATAATGTCGCCTTTCATATATAAAATAAGGTCAGATGGTTTGTGTATTTTTGATTTGAAAAAAATAGAAGAAAGAATAGGATTGCTCATAAAATGGCTGTCTCAATACAAACCAAATGAAATTTTAGCAGTAAGCAGGAAAAAAAATGGTCACAAAGCAGTTTCAATGCTAGGAAAAGCCACAGAAATAAAAACGGTTTATGGAAGATTCATGCCGGGCATGCTTTCAAATCCGGGCTATAAAGAATATTTTGAACCCAAAATTCTTATTGCATGCGATCCTTATGGAGATAAACAGGCAATAGAAGAAGCATATAAAATTAAGATTCCTGTAGTGTGCCTATGCGATACATATAATTTCCCAAGATTGGTTGATTTTGTAATTCCTCTGAACAATAAAGGAAGAAAATCCATTGCTCTGTTTTTCTACATATTGGCAAAAGAATTGCTAAAAGAAAACAAAACAATAAATGGAGATGCAGAATTTAAATATACACCGGAAGATTTTGAAATGGATATAGAAGATAAATTATAATCTTGCATTTATTTATATTATTGCCCTGATAGCTCAGTGGTAGAGCGCGTGACTTGTATGCGCGAAACTCGTATGCGTGACCAAGAAATCACGCGGCCGGGGGTTCAAATCCCTCTCAGGGCTCTTAATTAATTGAATAAGGAATTCGCCTATGTTTTCCAAAAAGTGAGAATTCCACCATATTCACTTTTAATCTTAAAGTGATGTATTTGTCGCAAGACTTGATTTTTATGATTTCTGTATATGGTTTGCATAAGACTATAGAAAATGCAAAAAAACAGCGAAAAAAGAAAAATATGGGATTACGAGGACTTGAACCCCGACTAATAGGTCTGGAGCCTATTGTGCTACCATTACACCATAACCCCTTATAGTTAATTGTATTATATTTTTTTAAAGCCAATCTCCTGTATTTTTTCTAATAGAGATCAGATATATTTTTATGAATTTTTCTTGCATTTATTATATTTTTTCAATAAAATCTTTAAATTCTTTTATTTGTTTTTCATCTTCGAGATTCAATGCAACTATGTCTTTTTTCCCGCTTATCAAAACAAAATAAGCATTCTTTGTGGATTTATCTTTAGAATGGCATATAAGTGCATCTATTTTTTTATTATACTCGCAACATTTAATAGACTTTGCAATATCAGAAATGTCGCCTATTTCTTCTTTAAGTTCATATCTTACTACACTTTCCCTAATCCTTGTATCTGTTATTTTATATTCAAGATCCATTTCTTTTAGTCTATTGATAATTTTCTTTTTTATGCTGTCAATATCTTCAAATCTTTTTATTTTAGATACAATAAATTTTCCGTTTTTAAAAACAGAGGTAATGTAGTTATTTGGCGGGGTTTTATCTCTGTTGCATACTATAATGAATTCTTTTATTTCAGGTTCAAATGTTTTTTTTTCAATTACATAGCTTATCCTTTGCAGAGGGATTTTATCTGTGTTTAGTTTGCATTCCACAGTTATATCTTCTATAATTGTTTTTATTATTTCAAACATAGTTTCCTACTCTTTTTTCTCCTTTGTCATCTCCAAAATGGGTCCAAATAATATATAAAAAGCAGGAGGAACAATAATTAAATTATTAATATTGAAAATAGTAACTGCAATACAAACAAGCACAAATAAAATAAATAGTAAAATTGTCTCTTTTCGTTTTTCGTTTTTATATTTTTTGAAAGAGGGATATTTTATGTTGGATACCATTAAAATAGTCAATATTATTACAACAAATGAAAGCATATATGGGCTAAGGTTGACTTTTGCAATGAAAAGAGATGCAATAAGCATGCCTGATGCGTCTATGGGAATGCCTAAAAAAAAGTTGCTGATATTTATTGTATTAAATCTTGCTAGACGACTCATTCCGCCCAATACCAATAAAAAAGATATTAGAATGCCTGTTGTTTGAAAAACATATAATTCCGACAAATATATCATCACAGCAGGAGCAACCCCAAATGAAATTAAATCGGCAAAAGAATCCAGTTCTTTTCCGAATTCACTTGTTGATTTGAAAAATCTTGCAATTCTTCCATCAAATATGTCCAGGAAAAGAGCGATAACTATCAAAATTGCCGCTTTATAAAAATCCCCGTTTATTGAAAAAAAAATGGAAAAAAATCCGCATAATGCATTTGCGTAAGTGAAAGATGCAGGAAATATATAAGCAGGATTTCCATTTGCTTTTAATGTATCCATACATATATTAGAAGTAAATAAATTTATATATGTTTATGAATTGCAGTTAATAAAATATTCTAAAAAGTTAGACTATAATTGAGATAAGAAAACAAGATGTATTGTTTTTTAGAGTTTGTGCAAAAATACGTAATTTATTACAATGATGAGAAGGGAGAAGAACTCAATGAAAAATACAAGGATAATTACGTAAATAGTATCTGCCGAAATATTATTTGTTTAAAAAGAGCGTCTTCTTGCGTTGGAACTTTAGAGTCATACCCACAAGATTGAATCATCAAAATAGCCAATATACAATATTATAGGATATTTAAAATAATCTTTGTTAGAACAATATTATATTCTATATGAGAATAATCATCGAAGAAAGAATTACGGAACTAAATCTGTTATGCCAAAACCAATATATTTAATAAGAACAGACAGCACTATGGCAACACCTATTAATGCAAATATCAAACTAGCAATTTCCCTCAAACTTAATTTTGTTAAATTTGCCATTATTCTTTATTTTTTAAAAATTCTGTATATTTGCACAATCCACAATAATGTCTATCTTTCATATCTGCCAGCATATTCATGCATTTTGGACATTTCTTGAATTTTCTTACTAATTTGCTGTCTTTAATCTCATATTTCTTTGAAATATCCACTTTCTTGTGTTTTGATTTGCTTTTTGCTTTTTTTGCGATTATATCACCTTATCTAAATTATATTGTTATTTTTTAATTTCTTCTTTTTTCTTTTTCTGTCTTTTCAATACTTTTTCTTTTGAATCATAAATATAGACCGTTGCATAGCATTTTGTTTTTCCAAATACTTGTTTTATTATAACAATCACAATCTGCTCTTTGTCTTTTTTTTCAAGTTTTGCGATTTCATCGACCAATGTTTCTTTTTTTATTGTAGGTCCGTCTGTCTGGATTTCATAAATCAACTCTGTTCTGTTAAGCAATTTATTCTCTTTTTTTTCATTTTTTGTTAATTTCATTTTACCACATTATGCTACATTTATATTTTGCGCATACATCCCTTGTGTTTCTATATTCAGTTTTTGGGAAATTTTACTTTCTTTAGGATTCAATATTACTACAATTCCACTCCATTCGTCACTTAAATCCTTATTTTTGCATATATTACACTCTTTTTTTTCAGTGAGGCTTTTGCAAATCATACATGCTTTTAACATAATAGTATAATATATACCGTTTTTTTTAAATACTTTTAGTTCAATATAGCTATATGAAACTTACTGAGTATGATAGTTATAAACTTTTAAGTAAATATAATATCCGAACACCAAAGCACTTTCTTGCAAAAGATTTAATTTCAGCGCATAAATTTGCAAAAAAAATAAAATATCCTGTTGTGATGAAGTTGATGTCCAAAGATATTCTGCATAAAACAGATGCAAACTGTGTTGTGTTGAATGTAGGGGGCTGTAAAACACTTGAAAAAGAATACAACAATATCATATCAAATGCAAATAAATTTTGGCTAAAGGAAAAAAAGAAAGGCAAGCTAAAGATTGATGGCATTTTGATAGAAGAAACAGTAAGCGGAGTTGAAGTGATTATCGGCGGCAAGAAAGACGCTCAGTTCGGGAAAGTTATCATGGTCGGATTAGGAGGAATTTTTGTGGAAATTTTAAATGATGTATCCTTCCGGCTTGTTCCCTTGGGAAGAAAGGATGTCGAAGAAATGATCAATGAATTAAAGTCAAAGAAAATTTTGGAAAATTACCGGAATATAAAAACAAATAAAGAAAAACTCATTCAATTGATATTAAATGCATCAAGGATGTTTGAAGCGGAAAATATACTTGAATTTGACATGAATCCTGTTTTTGTCAATCAACAGCATGCAATTGTATGTGATGCAAGAATCATAGAATCCGTGTAGTTTGCAGAGTATAAACAGCAATATTTATTAAATTATTATATATTCGGATATTATATGAAAATTGCTTTTTTCGGTTCAAAAGACGATGAATTTATAGATCAACTTGCGAAAAAATATAATTTTGAGATTGTGCAAAAAAATCCTAATGCGGTGGTATGCATTAAAGGGGACGGCACAATTTTATTTGCTGAAGGAATGCTGCCTGGCATCCCAAAACTCACTATAAGAAATAAAAACCATATAGGAAATAAATGTATATATGATATAGAAGAGATTGATGAAGTTTTCAGCAAATTCATGCAAAAAAAATACACAATAAAAAAACACAGTAAAATACAATGCGTATTTAAAAATCATAAAATCAATGCATTAAATGAAATCCAGCTACATAACATTATCACTACCAAAGCATTAAGATTTTCTATCCTTGCAAGAGAAAATAATAAAATACTCTTTGAAGAAAAAAACATAATTGGCGATGGATGCATATTTTCAACACCTTTTGGTTCTAGTGGTTATTTTACTTCTGTGGGAGGTAAAAAATTTGAAAAAGGATTGGGTGTTGGATTAAATAACCCATTTAACAGAAATGAAAAAGCATTTTATTTTAATGAAAAGGTTGTCTTTGAATTTAGTTTAGATAGAGGTTCTGCTTATTTGCTTTATGACAACAACCCAAAAACATCAATAATAAAAGAAAATGAAAAAGTTGTT
>DAOVUW010000064.1 GCA_030632385.1 Candidatus Nanohalarchaeota archaeon | reverse complement strand
ATTAATTGAAGACTTTTCAATCAACGTAGAAGAAAAGAAAAAGCAAAATTCAATGACAATAGTTTTTATTTGTCTTGGACTAACAATACTGGCTGCTTTTTATGGTGGACTGAAAAGAAAAAATAAAGATGTGTGAATCAATGCAAATATGAAACGGCAAAACATCATTGTTAGAATGATTACAAAGCAAAAAAATATTGTTTCAAAAATACATGAAGATATAATTTCAGAATTTTACAATATTATCAAGACAAAAAAATAATATCTAAAAGCACATTATGTATCAATCAAAAACCAAAAATATTGTACAAGAACAAATACAGTTTTTCAATACTGGAAAAACAAAGGATGTTTCTTTTCGCATAAAGCAACTAAAGATTTTAAAAAAGCAATTTGAAATAATGAATTGATTAAAATATGTTCAACGATATAAGAGTAGCAATTTTCATGGCGATACGGGAAATAAAAAGAGGAAACAAAGGAACTGTTTTGGTCACAATATTTATAATGACACTTGCAGTGCTTAATCTCTTATTTATGCCATGTATTCTTGACGGTATGGATTATAAGAACAAGCTTCAGGTTGTTGATGCAAAATTTGGTCATGTTGTAATAGAACCAAAAGAAGGAAATGCATTGATTCAGAATCCGCAATCATTGCAGAAAAAAATAAATGCATTCAATGAAGTAGAGGGTGTGTCTCTACAATATTCTGTTGGCGCAACAGTTTATTATAAAGATAAATCTCTCGGTCGTTCCATTACATTTATTAATCCAATAGATGAAGGTTCAGTAACAACCCTAGCAGAAAGCATTGTTGAAGGAGCATATTTAACTAAACTCGATACAGATGAAATATTAATTGGTAGTGAATCTGCCGGTACCCACAAACCTATAGATATATCCAATTCTCTGGGGGGCATAGCAACAGGAGATTATGTAGAAATAAAATACAATAATGGAGTAATAAGAAAATATCGCGTAAAGGGAATCTACAAAACAAAATACATAAATGCAGATTACAGCTTATTTCTCAACAATAAAGAACTGGAAAATATATTCGGCACGAAAGATATGGCAGACACCATAACTATCCGATTAAAAAAAGAAAACACAGAGTATGACTTTATAAAAAAATTAACATACATTGGTATTGGCGAAGATGTATTTAATAGCCGTGATCGTGCAGGACTTGAAATCTCGCAAATATTTGGCGTCATTAAAATGATTTTGGCAATTATCGCTATTTTGGTTTCTGTGACAACTTTATTTATTGTAATATACATAGATGCCATCAATAAAAGAAAAATAATTGCAGTGATTAATGCAATTGGCGTAAACAGGAAAATAATAATATATTCATTTATATTTCAATCTGTATTTTATTCGGCAAGTGGAATAATAATTGGATTACTTATTTTATATTATCTGCTTGTGCCTTATTTTATTGCAAATCCTTTTATGATGCCTTTTGGAGAAGTGAGTTTGATGGTCGAAACAGGAGTCGTTATCAACAGAATGATTGCATTAATGGTCACTGCAATAATCGCGGGATTCGTGCCAGCATATCAGGTTACAAAACAAAACATAGTAGAGGCAATGAGAAGTTAATTATGATTGAAGCAAATAATTTAAGAAAAACATATCAGATGGGCTCTGTTAAACTAGATGCACTAAAAGATGTTTCTATCGATATCAAAAAAGGAGAGTTTGTATTTATTATGGGTCCATCAGGAAGTGGAAAATCAACTCTGCTACATCAGTTAGCTTTGCTGGATGAACCCACATCAGGCAAAATTATAATTGATGGAATAGATACAGTAACACTTTCAGACAATGAAAAAACGAATTTTAGATTGCATAAATTAGGATATGTATTTCAGGAATATGCAATATTAAAGGAATTGACTGCTCTTGAAAATATATTTCTTCCTGCAATGACAGCAGGAAAGGGAAATGCTCAATGTAAAAAAAGAGGCAAAGAACTAATAGAAATTGTCGGATTGAAAAACCGCTCAAATCATCTGCCGTCAGAATTATCCGGCGGGCAACAGCAAAGAGTTGCAATTGCAAGAGCATTGGTAAACAAGCCAAAAATCCTTTTTGCAGATGAACCTTGCGCAAATTTAGATACTGAATCTTCTAAATCTATCCTTGAATTGTTTGTAAAACTAAATGCAGAATCTAACCAAACAATAGTTATGGTCACTCATGAAGAATGGCATAAAAAATACGCACAAAGAATCATTTATTTAAGGGATGGAATAATTGAGAAATAAGATAGTTTATAATGTATATTTAATTACATGTTTTAATTTCACACTACTTTAATTTTTCCCATTCAAATAAACAACCCATAGGAGCAGAACTTCAAGGTATCAATCAAGACAAAAAAAATTATTCCATCTGAAATATCGAATCCAACAACGAATAAAAAAATCAAGGCACTTTTATTGAGTTGAGTATTTTTTCTATTATATCATCTGTCTTAATTTCTTCTGCTTCTGCTTCATAACTCAATATAATTCTATGTCTTAAAACAGCATAAGCTATTTCACAGACATCTTCTGGTACGACATATCCTCTGCCCTTTGTTAAAGCATTTGCTTTTGCACCAGATGCAAGATATATTGAAGCTCTCGGGGATGCACCATATTCTATTAGTTCTTTCATATTTGCATCCATTTTGTAGTTCAATGGATTTCTAGTTGCATCAACAATTTTGGTTATATAATCAACTATAGAATCATCAAGATAAATTGTTTTTGTAAATTTTTGTATCTCCTGCAATTTTTTGATGCTTATCACTTTTTTGCAGACAGGAGTTTTTGGAGAGCACATGCGTCTTATTATTTCTTTTTCATCATTTCGTTCAGGATAATCCACAAATAATTTGAACATAAATCTGTCTATTTCTGCTTCCGGAAGAACATAAGTTCCTTCACTCTCAATTGGATTCTGTGTCGCAAGCACCAAAAACAATCCCGGCAAAGAAAGTGTTTCTTTTGAAATAGTGATTTTCTTTTCCTGCATTGCTTCGAGAAGAGCAGACTGCACTTTTGGAGGAGCTCTGTTGATTTCATCAGCCAAAACAAAATTTGCAAATATCGGACCCTTTTCAACATTAAATGTTGCTGTTTTTTGATTGTAGATAGTAGTTCCAATGATATCAGCAGGAAGTAAATCCGGCGTAAATTGTATTCTTGAAAATTCTCCTTCAACACTATCTGAAAGTGTTTTTACCATCATTGTTTTTGCAAGCCCGGGGACTCCTTCCAAAAGGACATGCCCTTCTGATGCAATTGCAATAAGTATCTTTTCAATTAACGAATCCTGCCCGACTATGACTTTGGACATTTCTTCTTTGAGTACATTGAGTTGATTGCTGTAAATCTCTGCTTGTTTGCTTAATGCTTTTATTTTTTCATCCATAGTAAAAAAATAAAATTAAGTTTTATATTTTTAATCCTATGGATTATTTTTTTGATTGTTTTTTGATGGTTGATGTTTCTTTTTCATTTAAGTTTTCTACCTTCTTCTCTTTCATCTTGAATAATGTTTCATAGAGTTTAATTTGTGTCTTTAATTTTTCTGGGTTTACATCGATAGATTTTATTTCAACTTGAATTTTTTTGCGTTTTAGCGTTTCTGATATGTCTTTTATTTCTTTTGAAATCTGTTCCATATCTTCTTTTGAACTCGTTTCTGATAACCATAAATTGTCGTCCATTGTCTCTTTCATATCTATGAGATTAATTTCAAATACATCATTCTGTTTTTCTTTGTGTATGTCTTCATATTGACTTTCAACAACTATTTTTTCAAAACTTTCGACAAAATTTTTCAAAGAAAAACTATTATTATTTTTGTCTCTAATAACAATTCTGGCATAATCGTCTTTTTGTAACAAATGGTGTTTCCATTCATTAGATGGACCATTTGTCTTCACGGAGAACTTTACTTTTATGTTCCTTGCGGCACTGTTTCCGATATTTAATATATTTAGTACAACATGACTAGTACCTAAAGGAGCTAATTTTGCAGAAACCAATGGAATATTTGACCGCTTCATTTCTTGCCATGTCCTATGTGCTGTGTAGGCATAACAGGATGTAATTATTAGTAAAATAATTGTGAGCCAATAATTATTTTTTGTTGCTTTGCTTATATCAACAGATGCTTTACTTGCATTAATACTTGCTTCAATGTTCTTTTTTTGAAGATCACTTAGTTCTTTTTGTTCTATTTCTTTAATTGTTGCAATGTCCTTTCCTCTTAATTGAAGATTAAAAACTAAAGATTCGTTTATTGGAAAGATATTTCCTTGGCACACCATACCGTTTTTCTTTGGAAAAAGAGCCATATCCGATAAATTATGTTTTTGACTTCCATATCCCTCTTTGCATGCATCATTGGAAATATTATCAAATAGCACATTTTCATCTCCTGTTGCAGAAATAGACATAAAATATGTGTGGTTTAACGGAACGAAAAAAAAGTTTAAATCATTAGATACAGAATGAGTTGCCTTATTACAATTCAAATAATTTGAATAATTTTCATTCGATAATATTGTTGTTTTAATATTGAATTTGTATTGTTTTTGAAGTTTTGTACACAAAACAATACTATTTCTATCTCTATAAAATATAAACTGTCCATGACAATTATTTTCAAAATTAAAATACCTTCTTTCAAATTCTTTACCAGTAAATAATTCTTTAACTTTTATTTCCGTATCAATTTTGGATTGTTGAGGTAAAGGAATTTTATAACGTATTATTTTATTTGTACTGAATGGAGTTGTTTCTTGATATTTCAAGCCAATTGTT
>DAOVUW010000033.1 GCA_030632385.1 Candidatus Nanohalarchaeota archaeon | reverse complement strand
TATGTTGCAACAGTATGTGTATTTATATTATTTGTATGATATAATATAGTATATATAATAATAATAATGATAAATAGGTGAAAAAATGGATAATGTAGCAAAAAAGATATTATTGCTTGGGCTGGGTATTGGCGCAACAACAAAAGAGAAGATAGAAAAGCTAATTAAAGAGCTTGAAAAAAAAGGGGAATTAAGTGCGAAAGAAGGAGAGAAACTTACACAAGAGTTTATCAAGAAATCCAAAAAGCAAAGTGAGGACATAAAGAAAACAATAGATTCGGAATTAAATACAGCAATAAAAAAAATACCTTTTGCAACAAAAAAGGACATAAAATTACTTGAAAGAAAAATTGAAAAAATAAGCAAAGAAATAAAGGCATGCAAGGGTAAACCAGAAACCAGCAAAAAGAAAAACTAATTAGTTCTCTTTCTCTTCGGTAAGAGCAGATTTGTTTTCTTTTTCTTCTGCTTTCTTTTCTTTTAGTTTATAATGTGTGCGTATAAATGTTTCTGCTAAAATCAAGATTATTGGACCTATAAGAACACCTTTTACGCCGAAAACAATTGTTCCTCCAAAAACTCCGAAAAGGGTTGTTAATGGGCTTACTTTTCCTGCCTTTGCTCCAAAAGAGGGTCTTATGAAATATTCAAAGATAATAAAGCCAATAAGAGAATAGCCTATGATTATAAAAGAAGCATTCTCATTTATTCCTGTGAAATAATAACCTATTCCTATCAATGTAATGAATGGCCATGGTCCGACATTAGGTATGAATGTAATAAGAGCTATAAGTATAGAAAACAAAAGAGCAAAAGGCAATCCTGCTGCTAAGAATATGATATATGAAAGTAGCCCTAGGATTATGGCAAGAACAACATAATTAAATATAAGAAAATTAAAACTATTTTTTAATCCCACAAGTATTGTTTTAATGAGACATTTATTATCTTCATCAGGTGTAATATCTACATATTTGTTTATTTTTTTGTTAAATAAATCCATGTCATATAATATATAATATGTGGAAACTATATACAGCATAAACTGGAATAAAAACCACGGCAATCCTACTGCTAATTTAGTTAATGATGCAATCATAAATAACCTTATGGATTCAATTAATTGTAATGTGCCGCTTTGTAGAAAAAGGTCAAGACTGTATTTTTCAATGATAGAAGGACCAAAATCAGCTAGGTAAATGAATGCATCTGTTACCCAATGGCTGATAAGAGGGAAAACAGGAATGAGTTTTTGAAATTCAATATAAGTAAGCATTGAAAAAAAATAAAGTGGTATAAAAACCCAGCTTATAAGCAAAATTAATGCAACGCTCTTGTATTGAACATACTTTCTTAAAAAAGACAATAGTGGATAAAGAGCGTAAGCTGTGATAAATGAAAGAATAATAATAAAAATAAAAGGACTTATAATATAAAATGCAAGAATAAGAAATAAATAAAAAAAAAGGGTTTTTGTCTCCGCCATTACTTCTTTTCTTTTTTATATCCTTCAAATGCTTTGAGTACTTCTAGAGGTATTGCAAATATTATTGTATTGCTCTGGTCACTCGAAAGGTCGTTTAGTGTTTGCAGCGTTCTTAGATGCAAAGCACCGTTTGATTTTGAAAGTTTGTCTGCGGCTTTTGTTAGATTAGTTGATGCAATTACTTCTCCTTCTGCCTTGATGATCACTGCTCTTTTTTCTCTTTCTGCTTCAGCTTGTTTTGCCATCACTCTTTTTAGATCTTCTGGAAGTTCAACATCCTTTAATTCAACACTTGTAACATCAATTCCCCATGGATCAGATGCAGAATCAACAATTTTCATTATCTTCTCGGAAATTTCTTTTCTCTGGGATAAAAGTCCATCTAATGTCACTTCTCCGACGATATTTCTCATTGATGTCTGAGCAAGCTGGCTTACTGCATAAAAAAAGTCTTCTATCTCTATGACTGATTTGGCAGAATCCTTTATTTTAAAGTAAATGACTGCATTTACTTTTACAGAAATATTGTCTTTTGTCATTGTTTCCTGTCTTGGTACATCTACTGTTTTAATCCTTATATCTACCCTGTCCATTTTTTGGATTATCGGAACTACATATCTTAAACCAGGTTCCATAATGCCGCTGTATTTTCCAAGGGTAAATTTTACGCCTCTTTCATATTGAGTTACTACTCTCAAACCTGTTGCAAGGAAAACTACAATTATTATTGCTAAAGAATCTATTGCCATAGTCAATTTATTATTTTAAAATATATAAATGTTTGTTTTATTTTGTTTGATGAGAAAAACAAAAATAATATGCACAATTGGTCCTGCTTCAGATGACATAGAAACCCTCAAAAAAATGGCAGAGATTGGTTTTGACGCTGTCCGGCTTAATTTTTCGCATGGGGATTATGACAGTCACGGCAAGTTGATAAAATATATAAATGACATAAAAAAGTATGTTAAAAGAAAGCCAGCCCTTTTGTTGGATACACAAGGTCCTGAAATAAGAACAGGAAAACTAAAACAGGACATAAAATTGAATGCAGGAGATATATTTACTTTTTCCATTAAAGATAAATTTGATGAAGATTTTGGAACTACAATAAATTATAAAAATCTTGTTAAATATATCAAAAAAAAAGACAATCTCTTTGTAGATGACGGGCTTATTGAATTTGAGGTAAAAAAAATAGAAGACCATAAAATAATATGCACTGTAATGAATGCAGGCATTTTGGGAAGCAACAAAACAGTAAATCTTCCGAACATAGATGTAAAAATGCCTTCATTAACAGAAAAAGACATAAAGGATATTGATTTTGGAATACTGCACAATGTAGATTTTATCGCTGTTTCTTTTGTTAAATCAAAGGAAGATGTGTTGAATCTAAAAAAATATGTACGCAGTAAAAATAAAGATATACAGATTATATCAAAAATAGAACACTCTTTTGCTGTAGAAAAGTTTGATGAAATTCTGAAAGTTTCTGATGGGATAATGGTTGCGCGAGGCGATTTAGGAATTGAAATCCCTTTTGAAAAAGTACCTCTCATCCAGGAAGAAATAATTAGAAAATGCAACCTTGTTGGAAAACCGGTTATTGTTGCAACGCATATGCTCGAATCAATGATTTACAATCCCCGACCTACAAGGGCAGAAGTTAGTGATGTTGCTGGTGCTATACGAGAAGGAGCAGACGCAGTTATGCTTTCTGGGGAGACTGCAAAAGGAAAATATCCTGTTGAATCATTAAAAGTGATGGATAAAATTTGTATTGAAACAGAAAAAACAATCCATCATCGACTTGAAGATTACATGCATGAAAAAATAAAGACTCCAAAGCATATTGTGAGCAATGCTGTTGCATTATGTGCAAATGAATTAAATGCAAAAGCAATTATTGCAATAACAAGCACAGGAGAGACCGCAGGTCTTCTTTGCAGATATCGGTTAAATACGCCAATATATGTGTTTTCAAATAAAGAGAAAATAAGAGATGATGCGAAACTGCAGTTCGGGGCTTTTTCTTTTAAACTAGATACAAACAATAAATCATCTGCTGAAATTATAGAATCAACTATTTCTTTTCTCAAAAAAAGGCACTGCTTAAATCCAAAAGATATTGTAATTATTACTGTTGCAATTGAAAAAGGCAAAGAGCCGAATAATTTTGTTGAAGTAAAAATAGTTGATTGAATTTATTTCAAATTTTTTTTGACATAAGCCCAGATCATTTCATGTATTTTTTCAATTGGCAAAAGTCCGTCTTCTTCGCAGCATTCTATTGTTTTCCAATCGTATTTTTTTGCAACATATAGATAATTTTGGCGGGCATCCTCCAAGTGGTTTATGTCATCTTCATGCACATCTCTTTTTTTCCCTTCAAGATAATCCCTGCTGTCTTTTTTATCGACAAGATTTTGGCAGATTTTACACGGAAGATGCAATAAGATTACAGCATCAGGTTTTGGTATTTTGTAAATATTAAATTCCAGTTCATCCAGCCATTCAAGAAATCTGTCTTTTTCTTCTTTGTCTTTTATTTTCCCACCCTGATGTCCTTTATTTGCAGAAATATATCTGTCGCAAATTACAATATTTCCGTCTTCAAGCCATTTTCTTATTTGAGGGGCTGCTTTATACCTGTCGTGCGCATAGAGAGCAGAAGCAAAATAAGGGTCTATTTCATCTGCTGTGCCAAATTCACCTCTTAAATAACATTCTATTGCTTTCGAACTGTTTTGCCCATATCTTGGAAAAGAGATTAATTTAACTAAATGTCCTTCTTTTATCAGTTTTTCTTTGAGTAAAGTGGCCTGTGTTTTTTTCCCGGAACCATCAATTCCTGCCAGAACAAATAATTTGCCTTTTGCCATATCAAAGAAGAATTAAAAACTATTTAAATGATATGCATAACTTCAATTACTTAAAAGAGCAATATGTCTGTAATAAATATAATTTCTGTCGGCAGGACAAAAGAAAAATATATACAATCAGGAATTGAAGAATATGAAAAAAGATTGATCAGAAGGAGAATTCACACAGTAGAAATAAAAGATTCAACAAAGCCAAAAGAAGCTGCCAAAATGATAGCTTTGGTTGAAAAAATAAAAGATTCATTTGTAGTTGCTCTCGACGAATACGGGGAAGAATTCACTTCTATTGAGTTTGCGGATTTTATTAAAGCCCGAGTTCACAAAAATATCTGCTTTGTTATTGGCGGACCGGACGGGCTTGACAAAATAATGCTTGATAAATCAGATAAAATCGTTTCTCTCTCAAAAATGACTTTTACGCATGAAATGGCAAAACTCATTCTTTTTGAGCAAATATACAGGGCTTTTGCAATAATTGACGGAAAGAAATATCATCGGAGTTGAAGAAGTTTATATATTTAAAGTACATCTTATAGAATGAGATTAACAGTATTGAATGATAATGAAGCTGGAAATATGTTTGAAGCAGAGCATGGACTTTCTTTTTTAGTAGAAGACAATGGAAAAAAAATTTTATTTGATGCAGGTCCTTCTAATGTTTTCTTAAGAAATGCAAAAAAATTAGGAATTGATTTAGGTGATATTGATTTTATTGTTTTGAGTCACGGACATTGGGATCATGGAAATGGTTTGGAATTTATCAAAAATAAAAAGTTGACTTGCCATCCCGGATGTTTTATCAAAAGATACAGGAAAAAGGATAACACCTATATTGGATTGCCATTTACATTAGAAGATGCAAAAAAGAATTTTGATTTAATCCTGTCAAAAGAACCATATGAAATATCAGAAAATATCATCTTTTTGGGAGAGATTCCAAGAGAGAATAATTTTGAAGCAAAGAAAACCCCATTTTACAAAGAAGGAAAAGAAGAAGATTTTGTAATGGATGATTCAGCAATTGCAATAAAATCAGACAATGGATTAATGATTATTGCAGGTTGTTCACATGCAGGAATCTGCAACATTATTGAATATGCTAAAAAAACAACAGGATTAAAGAAAGTCCATGCTGTTATCGGTGGGTTTCATCTTAGAAAAGTTGATGAACTGACAAATAAAACAATCGAATATTTCCGGAAAGAAAATATTGAAAGAATTTATCCTTCTCATTGTGTGCATCCTCCTGTCTTGGAAAAATTCTCTGAAAAGTTAAATGCTGGAAGAATCAAGAGTGGAGATATTATGGAGTTTTGATGTAATGTGGATTGATATTTTGGTAACTATTTAAAATATTTGATTACAACTAATATTTATGTTAGATTGGTCAAAGTTAAAACCATATAAATCAGATTGTAAAAAGAGTTTTGAAGAATTATGTTATCAAATTGCTAGAGAAGAGTACAAAAATAAAGGTATTTTTACTTCCATTGATGATAGTGGTGGAGGCGATGGAGTTGAATTTTATCTTACTTTACCTAATGGGGAGGAGTGGGGTTGGCAATCAAAATTCTTTAGTGGCAATGGAAGATTATGCGAAGGAGGTAGAAAAAAACAAATAAAAACTTCACTAAAAACAGCAATAAACAAACATCCTAATCTAAAAAAATGGCATTTATGTCTGAAAACTAACTTTACGACTGATAAAAAAGGAAAAAATGGCAGAAAATTACAAGGCGAATCAACTTGGTTTAATGAAACTTTGACTAAAGAGATCCCTACGAATATGGATCTTAAATTGATTCATTGGGGTGAAAGCAAATTTAATGATTTCTTACGAAACTATGAGGATATTAGAAAATATTTTTTTACTGATAAATTTTTGACCTCGGATTGGTTTAATAAACGGTTTGATGAAATTATGGGTTTAACTCAAATCAAAGCCAAATATGAATCACAATTACACATAATAGGTAATGCAGATAATGAAGTAATTAAAATTTTAGCAGGATCAAACTTGTCCAAATTACTAAAATCTGAGATGGAAAATCATCAAGTACAAATATATGATGAAGAGTATAAGAATTCCATACGGGCATTAATGAGCGAAAAAGTTAATGATGAATTTAAAAATTTAAGAAAAGAATTTATTGTATTTATTAAATCAAAACAGGATATAATTGATATTGGAATTAATAAGTTAGATGAGTTGAACAATTTACTTTTGGAAAATAAAAGAGAGGTGATAGAACAAAAATTAACTGAATTTGAAAAATATATTGAAACTCTTGATAATTATTTTGAAGAATATAAGCAATTGACTGAATCTTCAAAATGTGAAAATATCAAATTTAAAAAAAATGAAGACCCAAAGATAAAGAAAATAAGAAGTCTTTTATTTAGTCCCTATTATGACTTAGGTGAATATGCAATTTCCTCTATTAAAAATGTATTTAGAGTATTTGAATTATTTAAACAAAAAGAATTACATATTTCCGGAAATGCAGGAATGGGGAAAACTCATTTGGTAATGAATATTTATGAAAAACAAATAAAACAAAAGTTACCTTCTATTTTTTTATTTGGTAAGCACTTTAATTCAAAAACACCTTTAATTGAACAATTAAAAAAACAAGTAGATATTCCAACGGATTGGAATTTTGATGATTTTCTAAGTGCTTTGAATAGGGCAGGTAAGGTTTATAATGTAAAGATCCCAATTATTATAGATGGTTTGAATGAGTCGATTGAATGGAGAGAAATATTTGCAGATCGACTGGATGGGCTATGTGGCAAGATAAAACCGTATTCAAATTTAGTTTTAATCACAACTTATCGTTCCGCATATGAGGCACAATTATTTCCTAAAGATTATTTTAAAAATAGTGGATGGAAAAAAAAGAGTTGGGTTAATGGTTTTGAAGATTATAATGTTTATGAAGCCATAAAACAATACACTAGATTTTATAAGATTAGTCTAAGTAACTATTCTCATACTATTAATGAATTTAAAAAACCACTTTTCTTAAAGATATTTTGTGAAGCAAAAAAAGGTAAGACTGTTTCATTTCAAAACGAGGATTTATTTGATGTATTTGAAGAATATCTAGAGAAATGTAATGAAAATATAATTACAAATCTAAACAAAGAACTTAGATATAATAAATCATTTACCTTAGATAAGCTAAAAGAAATTATAAAATATTTATGGGAAAATAATTTAAGAGAAATACCTTTTAAGGAAGTTAAGGATAAAATTCTTCGAGATAAGGAATTAATAATTTTTGAAGGAGAAAATCTTTTGATATTTAGAGATTGGAATAAAGAAGAGAAAATTAGTTTTACATATGATTTTTTTGGAGGGTATTTAATTGCAAAAAAGATTATGCATGAATTAGACACAAAAGATAAAGCTATAAAATTCATTAATTCAAAAGATTTTTCTGAAAAACTACTGGATAAAAATAAGCAACATCCCTTATTCAACGATATTCTAAGATGTTTTTGTGTTCTTTTGATTAAGAAATATAATTTATTTTTATTTACAGTACTTAAAAATAAGACTGCAAAAAAATATTCAACAGAATCTCTTTTTGAAATAAATATAAAATACATTAAAGAAAATGAACAATTAATAAAAGAGTTTCTAAAGAATGACTTTCTTAACACCAATAACAAGTATTTTCTTTTTGATCTCGCCAAAAATGTAGAGTTGGACATATCTCATCCCCTAAATTTTAATTTCTGGTCAGATTTACTAAATGGTCTTTCGATGGTTGAGAGGGATTTATCTTGGAGCGAATATGTGAGAGAAAATCATTCTTGGTATGGAAACTCTTATTTTTCAAACTTTGTAAGACAATTTGAAAAAGTTTGCAAAGAAAAAAAAAAGTCATCCAATAATCGAGTACATATTGCGGCTAAGAAAATCATGTGGATTTTAACAACAAATATAAGAAAACTTGGGGATGAAGCAACAAGAGCATTATATTATTACGCAAGAAGATACCCGAAAGAGTTTTTAGAGTTACTAAAATATTCCTTGGAAATAAATGATTCTTATGTACCAGAAAGAATGTTGGCAGTATCTTATGGCTTAGCGATGGCAAGACAAAATGAGTTTAAAGATAATTCATATCAAAAGAAATGGCTACCCCAATATGGCAAGCTTCTATTTGATAATATCTTTTCGAAAGATGCAAAATATGCTACTACTCACATTTTAACCAGAGATTACGCAAAAAGAACTATTGATATAGCATTATTACACCATCAAAATTTATTAACTGATACTGAAAAACAACAAATTATATATCCATTAAAAAATTATCCACATCAAGAATGGAAAGAAAGTAAAGATAGAGATGAAAAGCAGTATCGTGATGGAAAT
>DAOVUW010000002.1 GCA_030632385.1 Candidatus Nanohalarchaeota archaeon | reverse complement strand
CCTCTGTTTAATATATTGCTTTTTTAATAATTCAGGGGCTTTGTGTAAAATAGTATCTTCTGCACAAAAGGTCTTCATCATGCACAAAAAGTCGTTGAAAATTATTACTTTTTAGGTAAAGCATCTTTCTGCAAAAAGCACTTAAAATCATATTGCTTATTTATAACTATGCAACCCATCAGAAAAATCACAAGCTTTGACTTAAAAATCTTGACAGAAGAACTAAACAAAAAATTAGCTGGTTCAAGAATCCAGAAAGTCTTTTCATTCAATCCCAGCGGGAAAAAGGAAGACACGGAAATTCACTTTTTAATCCATATTCCAATGCACGGGACGCATCGTTTGATAATCGGAACAGACAAGATATTTCTGACAAAAAAGCCAATAATTCATGATAATGTCTCAAGCAATTTTGCGCTTTACTTGAGAAAGCATCTTAAATCAAAAAGAATTGTATCTGTAAAACAGCATAATTTTGACAGGGTATTGATTATTGAATTCGAGAATAATTTTCTTGTCTGCGAAATTTTCGGCAAAAGCAATCTTCTTTTTTTGGATAAGGAAAACGAAATCCTTGCCCTCAAAACAAGAAAAATATGGAGCGGCAGAGCATTGAAGCGAAACGAAAAATACATTTATCCTCCTCTATCTGAAAACATATTTTCTGTCAATAAAGAATTATTTGAAAAATTGCTCCAAAAATCAGACAAAAAAATAGTCTCGTATCTTTCAAGCGAACTGTCTTTAGGCAAAGAATATGCAAATGCTGTCTGCACTATGGCAAAAATAGACAAATCCATAGTCTGCTCTGACCTAAAAGAAAAGCAAACAAATTCTTTATTTGTCAAAATACAAAAATTGATCAAGGCAGAAAAAAAGCCTTTTTTTGTTGAAAATACAGAAAACAAGATTATCGATTATTCTCCTGTTCAAATACCGACAGAAGAACAAAAGCAATGCACTCCAACTTTTATTGATGCTGTTGAAAAGTATTATTTAGGAAATTATATCATTCACGAAGAGAAAAAAGAAAATGCAACGGAAAATAGAAGCGCTGACCGATTTGAGCGAATAGAGCAAAACCAGATGAAAAACAAGAAAAAAATAGAAGAAAACATCATTAAAATAAACAAAAAAATTGAGGTAATAAAAGAAAATTATGAAAGCATTACAACCATTCTATTAGATTTAAACAGCGCTCTTTTGAAATTCAAAATAACAGAAGTAAAAGAAAAAATAATTGCTTCAAAAAAAAGAAATAATGAAACAACAAAACACATTGAAGATATTGATGAAAAGACAAAAGAAGTGTTATTTAAAATAAAAGACATAAAATTTAAATTTTGCTTAAACAAGACAATAGAGCAAAATATTGCATTAGTTTATGATGAACTCAAAAAAACAAAAGGAAAATTAATGCGGCTGGATATCGCTCAAAAACAGCAGGAAAAAGAAAAGCCGATAAAATCGATTTCAAAAACAAAACTAACTCTCGTTGAAAAGCAATGGTATCACAAATTCCACTGGTTTTTTACATCCAATAATATTCTTGCAATCGGCGGTAAAACAGCACAGCAGAATGAAGAAGTAATTAAAAAATATGCAAAAGAAAAAGACATTGTATTTCACTGCGATATTGCAGGTTCTCCTTTTGTTGTCCTAAAAACAAGCCAAGTCAAAACCGCCCCGACAAAAGAAGATTTACATGAAACTGCTGTATTTAGTGCAGTGCATTCAAAAGCATGGAGAATCGGCATAGGTGCAATTGAATCATATTGGGTAAATCGCGAACAGGTGACAAAAAAAGCGCCAAGCGGAGAATATATTGGAACCGGCTCTTTCATGATTTATGGAAAGAAAAATATTTTAAAAACCGTGCTGGAATATGCAGTTGGGTTTGCTGATGGAAAATTGATTTTTGGTCCTGTGGGTGCAATTGAGAAGAGCACAAAAAAATATATTGTCGTAATCCCTGGAGACATTCTAAAAAGCAAACTGGTAAAACAAATAAAAGATGTTTTGGCTGAAAAATTAAACAAAGAAGAAAAAGAGATTTTAAGGCAGGTTAATGTCAATTACATAGAGAATTTTCTTCCAGGGCTAAAAGGACAAATAAAAAAATAATAATAAAAATTCCAAACATGAACCGAAAAAAAAATATTTAAAAATTAGATATGGTACCTTGTACTAAAAATAAAGAAAAACAAGGATTTCATCGTTGGGCATGGTCGATTGTGTTCTTTATGGGTGGACTACTAATGATCTTCGGTGGAGCGCAAGATATAACGCTTTTTTTTTCACCAGATGGAAATTTAGCACCAGTTCCATCTTGGCACTCGGTTTCACCAATTATAGGACTGATTTGTGGAGTAATAGTACTTATTTCAGCAGGATTGAATATTATATGGGGCTGGCAACTGCGATTTGCCAAAGGCATAAAAGAGATTAAAATTGCACAACGGGTGGCTCTCATCAGTATTATGGCGATGGTTGCTGATTGGATCTGTGGTTATTATGGCTTCGGCAGTCTAATGGCTCTGTTAACCAGTCTATGGCTGATACATCCTGCACATCGTAGAATAGATAAATATATTAAATGAACGACATCTAAACTGCGGTTGCTTCACAACATCCTCCTTTGAGCACTATAACACCATGAACCATCCCCCTAATTCAAAATCACGACAAAAAGAAGGCAAATAGAATTTTATATTGGAAACCAACTCTCTATTTTAGAAAATATCTAATTATGAGATAACCTTGTTGAATAAACGAAAAAATCACATACATTGCTTTTTCTCAGCTTGCCCTCATTACGCTTAAGCAACTCTATCTATTTGAATACAATAACACTAATAATAAATACAACCTGTATATTTTTTACAATGCAATTAACTATATAAATATTATATCTACATTATTTATTATGGAAAAGGAAGATGGAATAAGAAAAGTTCCAGATTTCACTGATTTAAATAACAGAATTAATTCTCTTGAAGACATTAATTTGCTTGTAAAATTAGATATAATCCACATGCAGGATACCACTGCTGCGATAGAAACCAGAGTATCTGTTTTGGAAGAGCATTTAAAACTTTTAGAGGAAATGACTCTCTGCGCAACAACAAGCATAAAACAAAAAATAGATGATACGCAAATAGAAGGAGAAATTTCTGCGAAAAATATAAATAAAATTGTTGATGGGCAAAAAAATAATTTTAATCAAAGTCAAAAAAATGAGATTCAAGACCAGTTGGATGAATTAAAAAAGCAAATATGCACACTAACTGATAAAAAAAACCAACAAAAAGATAAATTGATAGATAAAAAAATAAAAGAAGAATTAATTGATTTTGAAAGGGATAGAATTGAATTGAATGAAATGGCGGAAAATACACATATATTAAAAAAACAATTAAAAAAACAGGCAAAAGAATTCGAAAAATTAAAAGAAGAAAATAAACTCAAATCTAAACAAATTACATATATGCAAAATAAATTTGAAAACTTGAAAACTTTTGTTATTGAAAATTTGAAAAAAGATAAAAAACAACACGATTTGGATGTTTCATTAGATGAACCAGCCAAAGAAGAGAATACTATTCTGGATGATAAAAAGGATATGACTGCTATTGAAGAAAACAAAGCAGTTATTAATGAAAAACCAATGGAAGAAGAAAAATCCAAAAATAAAGATCTTTCTTTTATAAAACATGGATTTGAAGATTTGAAAAGTTTTGTTTTTGAACATACGAAGAAAGAAAAAGAGGCAAAACATGAATTAGATACTTCGACGAATGAATCATACATTAAAAAAATAGATGCATTGAAAGATGAGCAAAGCTATGAGAATGAAGAGATTGACTCTTTTAGTATTAATGCAAACAATGATGTGTTGGAGAAAAAAGAACCCTTGGAGAAAATTAAAATCGACAAATCTTTTGTTGCTGAAAAAGTTGATGAGCCTGAAGAAAAAGAACGAGTACTGCCAGACATAATTCCTTCTCCTTCTCTGGATAATAAAGATAAAAACAGTATTTCTGGGGGGAAAAAGCAAGTGGTGGTCAATAAAATTAATAAACCAAAAGAGGATATAGAAGAAAAAATCAATATGCCTAATGATAAAAAAATATCCGGCAATGCAAACAAAAAAACAGATACATTGGAGAAAATTAAAATCGACAAATCTTTTGTTGATGAAAAAGTTGATGAGCCTGAAGAAAAAGAACATATGATTATTATTAAAGACAACAAATCCATGGATATTGATAAAAAGGATGAATGGGATGAAGAAGAGGAAATAGAAAAAGATCATTTATTTGATGAGAAAATTAAAGAAGTAAACAAAAACCTGGAACTTTTAAAACAAATAAAGACCGCACATTCTTTGGAAAAAGAGCCTTTGCCAGTAACTACAGAAACACTGCATCAAAAAAAAACACCCCTTAAAAAAGACATAAAGGATGAATCAACAAAAAAGACATCTGCAACATTTTCTAAATTCGAAAAAAAAGCAAAACAAATTATGGGTGCAAATAGCAGTGCATTAAATGAAAAGAAAAAAGAAACATATAAAAAAAAAATTGATGAACCAGACCCTTTAGAAAATGACAATCTTCTTGATGAACTAAAAAAATTTGAAAAGGAACTGGAGAAAAATGAAAATTCCGACAAAAAATAATTTTTTATCAATATTACATTATTGAAGATAAAAACAAGCCTACCAGCATAATGATTACTGCAATTTTTTCCAGACGTTGGCATTCTGAAGCATATTTTTGTGGATGAAATAATAATCTTATGATACAGTACAATAAAATAGTATCTGCAAAAAATATCGTTATAATATATATTTTTCCAAAATAGTCTATTAAAATCAAACTCACAATAACAGAAGTACTAAGTGTTAAAGCACTCAATGCGCCTGCATGTTTAGTGCTAAACTGTGTGGCTATGGTTTTTTTATGGTTCTTATCTCCTTTAATATCTTCGATATCTTTTGTAATCTCTCTTCCTAGCATGAGAAGAAAAGCGAGTAAAAAAAAGATTATGAATAATTTAAAATTAATCATCAAAATAGTTCCGGTATATAGAAAAACACTTCCGCATAGATATGCAACAATAAAATTTCCAAATAATGTTTTTTGCTTTAATTTCGAATAAGCAATCAATATGAAAATATTAAACAATGCAATAAAAAAAGCATATGTGTTCACAAAAAAACTAAATACTAAACCAATGAAAAAAACAATTGAAGTGAAATAAAGCGCCTCTTTTTTTGTAATTATTTTAGAAGGAATAGGTCTGTCTGGTTTATTTATCTTATCTGTTTTTATGTCATAATAGTCATTTACTGCATTTCCTCCTGCTGTAATCAGGAACACAGACAAAGCTCCTAAAATTGTTTTAAAAAGAATTGATAAAATTGAAACATCGCTTATTCGAGAAATAAACAATACAATAATAAGGACGCTGAAAAAAGAAATAAAACAATTAGTTAACCTTGAAAGAGACAAAAAACCCTTGATTTTCTCCAATTTCATTTTATTGTTTGATTGTACCCATATATTTATTTTTTATATTCGTTCGGATACATTTGGTGCATAAATATCCACCATAAGGACGGCAAACTGTTTTCTTGGATTTAGACATTTTTTTTAATTTTGCAGGTATGTCTGATTTAACACCATTTAATCTAATTTTGCAAACTGCGCAAACAGCCACATTGACTTTCTTTTTTACAAAATGAATTGTCATCTTTCCGGAAGGCAATTTTTTTTTTATTTGCTTGTATGATCTTGAACGAAATCTTGGCTCCATATTATTATATTATATCATCCCCATATTTGAGGCAATATCAAATGCATTATACTCTTCTTTTAATTTTACAATTGCTTTTTTCTCTCCTTTTGTTGATATGATTGTATTTATTTTTTTGATTTTTACATCAAATATCTGCTCTACTGCTTTTTTAATCTCTTCTTTATTTGCTGTCTTTTTTACTATAAACGGGAGAGTATTGCTTGATTCTATATTTCGTGTCATTTTTTCAGTCATATAAGGACATTTTATTATTCCTATTTGACTTAATTTTTCACTCAAATTCTTCTCTGCCATATTGATTTATCTTAGATTGTTTTTTAAATGTTTTGAATGCTCTCGCCGGGATTCGAACCCGAGTCCCTGGCTTTCTTTTAAATAAAATATTTATTGAAAGGCCAGTATCCTTGGCCGGTCTAGACTACAAGAGCATATTTTAAACCATTTGTTTTTTATATTGGTTTATCTGATCAATTAAATCTTCACTGGTGATAAAAATACTGCGGCAGCAATAGTTCTTCACGCCTAATTCATCAAGCACTTCTTTTTTTGATTTGAACTTTATCTGTGCCTTGTACTGTTCCCATTTATCTGCAAGCAATTCGCCACATGATATACATCTTACTGGAATTAACATATTCAATCTACTTTCTATAAAAGGAACAGATTTAATAAGTTTTGCTTTTTAGTGCTGTGTCCAAAATAACCAATATATGCTCAATCAAATTTATCTCTGGTTCAGCAGTAATCTCCTGCCCTGAAATCTATAAATTTTCATCAAATGATGCATTTATCTATTTTTTTAATTCATCAAGCCAACCAGATGTCTTGTCCAGTTTCCGTGTAAATATTTTGCCTATTTTTTCCGGATTCTTCGCCTGATGATATTTAAAATAAATTTCCTTGTCTTTAATCCCTAAAATCTCTATCTTTCCGCTTTTATGGGACATTATGTATCTGAACCTTTTGGCGTGACCATTTAGCTCTTTTTTTGCATCTTCAACTATTTTTATACATTTGTATAATGGAACCTGAAAATGGTGCTTTACTCGTTTTACAGGTCTGCATTGAAAAATATAATATGGATTGACTCCAATCTTTACTAATTTGCTCTGCAACTCAGAAAGGATGCGTGAATCATCATTTACTCCTTTGAGCAAAACAGTTTGATTGTTTACAATAATTTTTGATTCAATAAGCTTGTCAATTGCAAGAGTGGATTTTTCTGTAATTTCTCTTGGATGATTGAAATGAGTTACAACAAATAATCTCTTTTTTTGAGAATATTTTTTCAATAGATCAGTAAGAGAATTATCTTCTAATATTCTCTCGGGAAAAACAACAGGAATCCTGCTACCAAATCTTATAAAATCAATATGCTTTAGTTGTGATATTTTTTCCAAAAAAAATTCAATAGTTTTTGTTGGCAGAACCAAAGAATCTCCTCCGCTAATAAGAACATTGTTGATTTCTTTATGGTTTTTTATGTAATCGACTGCGTTGTCAAATCTGGTCAGTATTTCGTGATTTGGCAGACCAACCATTCTTTTCCTGAAACAAAAACGGCAATATGCAGCGCATTGGCTGGTGGATAGAATCAATGCTGTTTGTTTGTATTTGTGCTGCAAACCAACTGTTTTGGTATTTTCCCTCTCGCCACTTGTATCATAAGTGCCGCACAAATTCAACTCATCAAGAGAAGGAACAATAAGACGTCTTATTGGGTCATCTTTATCTTCTTTATTTATTAGAGACAAATAGTACTTCGTCATTTTCATTGGATGCATTCGCACTACTTCTTTTAGTTTTATTTCTTCAATAGGTGAGATTTTTATATATTTTTTTAGCTCATCTATGCTACATATAGACTCATTGAGTTTCTTTTCCCATGACATAATAAACACAAATAATAACCAGATATTTAACAAAAAAACAAAGGTTATGCATAAACAAATATGCCTGTTGATATACTATTTCTTTAATATTTAAAAACATTTCTCTATGTGATTATTTAATATTTACTAATATTTCTTCCTGTGCTTGTCAAAGACACAAGTAAAAATCAAGACAAATAAAGGAAGGATAAAATAATCAACTATGCTGCACTTAATAGGACTTGGAATTGGAGGAATTAAAGACATAACCTTGAAAGGAGCAGAAATGCTCAGGAAAAGCGATATTATTTTTATGGAAGAATATACCTGTCCGCTCAATATAGATTTAAAAGAATTGGAAAAACTCGCGGGCAAAGAAATCACGCTTTTAGACCGTAGAGGGGTTGAAGAAGAAGACGCAATCTTAAACAATGCTTTAAAAAAAAATGTTGCCTTTCTTGTCGGCGGAGACCCCTTGAGTGCTACAACACACAAAGAATTGCTGATTGAAGCAAAGCAAAAGAAAATAAAATGCAATGTGATTCATTCTTCGTCAATTTTCAGCGCAATAGCTGAATGCGGACTGGAATTATACAATTTCGGAATGACAGTCAGTCTGCCTTTTTTCAGAGAAAACTATACTCCGATATCTCCTTATGAAAAAATAGAAAAAAATCTAAACAACAATTTTCATACTCTTTTATTGCTTGATATTGGTATGGATGTAAAAACATCAATAAACCAGCTCAATATTCTGGAAAAACAAATAAAGCACAAATTGTTTTTTCCAAAAAAAAAGGCGATTGTATGCATGAATATAGGTTCTGATGATTCAGCAATAAAATATGATACTGCTGAAAATCTTATGGCTTTTTTTGGCAAGATAAAAGAAAAAGCCCTTTACTCTATTATTATCCCGGCGAAATTAAATTTCAAAGAAAAAGAATATCTAGAAAAAATAATCAGATGAATAAAGAATATTTATATAATTAAGTGACATTAAAAGATATGCATAAAAGAACAAAAAAAGCAATATCTCCTTTAATTGCCATGGTTTTGTTATTTGTTATTACTTTTGTTATTGGTGCAACAGTCAGTAATTGGTTTAAAGACAGCTTTGATTCATATACTGCTGCAGCAGACGAACAGCAGAGTACACTTGAAACATGCACTTCTCAAAATATTAAAATAAGTGATGTCAGGATTCAGGACAATGACAATCACAATGAATCTTCAATTACGGTTTATATAAAAAATGACGGCAGTGTTGGGACAGCGACATTGACAGAAGCAAAAGCATTCAATACTGTAAATTCTACGCCATGCATATTGAATATCACCAATACTACTCTTCCTATTGGAAAAACAGTCGGCGCTATCAACAATAATTGTGGCACAATATATTTTGGAAATTCATCAAACAAAAAACTTGATTATATTATTGTAACAAGCACATGCAGTAGAGATGAGGATAAATTCGGAGACTCACCTTCTGAAAAAGCCACATGGCTGAATTAAAATATAAAATCATAGGAATTATTGGCATTGCAAGAAGCGGGAAAAATACTGTTGCGGGCCATATATCAAAAAAGTACAATTTTTTATCCCTTGATTTTTCAGATAATGCATTTGAACCATTATTAAAAGAAAGAGGCATCCTTCCTTTAAAGGAAAACAAAGGCAAATTTTCAGTGCAAATAAGAAAAGAAAAAGGAATGAATATATTGGCGAAAATTCTGTGGGAAAAAATAAAGCAAAACAAAAATGAAAATATTGTGATAAGCGGATTCAGGTGCATTGAAGAAATCAATTATTTAAAATCCAAAGCAAAAAAAATAGATTTTATCAGAATAAATGCAGATGAAAAGATAATTTTAAAATATGGTTCTATGAAAGAGATTCTGCGCAATGAAAGGGATTTGAAAAATCTGGGATTTGAAAAAGTTCTGACTTATCCTGCTTTCCAAGTCCAAAATACTGGAACAAAAAAAGAATTATTCAATCAAATAGATAAAATCATTTCAGAATTGAATTCTACCCAATAATAATTTACCGGATGTATTTATATAATTATTAATTTTATTAAATTATGAATGAAAATAAAGATAAAAAAATGAAAACAAGTACTATTTTAGTTTTGGGCTTGGTTTTTGGTGGGATTCTTGGATCCATACTCATATTAATAGATTCTCTATTTGTCATACTTCTGTTTTTAGTAATGATCCCATTAAGTTTATATTATCCAGCAAAAAACTTTCAAAAAGGCAAAAAACTTTCAGATGTAAGAGCAAGTTTATTAGAAACACAAATGGCTGAAATAAAATTTTTTTGGTATTTTATTACTATTATTGTTACAATACTTCTTGTGGCATTATGCATATGTAAGATATCGTGTATAATGAAATGCAAATGCATTTTAACTTACGAATCTTTTAACTGCTTTTTATATTATTTTTATAATGATATTTTATTTTCTGCAATTCTTGTAATATTAGTGGCAATATATATTTTTGGGCCATATATAAAAATCAAATGGATTTTTTATGAAAATGGATTTGGATATTTCTTACAGTTTTTAGAGTGGAAAGATTTTAAGAGCTATAAAAAAGACAATGACAAAATCATTCTTGTTGCAAATATAAATAATATTTGGGAAAATTTTTGGAAGTTTAATCATTTCTTTACAGACAAACACGGCAAAATTGAAAATATCGTTAAAAAATATTTAAATATAGATAAAAATGAAAAATGAAATTGGTAAAAAAATATGTCCTGACTGCAAATCTGCAAATATTTCATTACTTTTAGATGGAAGTTTTGGAAAATATCAGTGCAATAATTGTGAATACAAAGGGGTTTTAATAATTGAAGAAAAGTCTGATTCAAATGAGCATGAAGAAAAAATGAAAAAGGATTTAGAAACATTAAAAAAAGAAATGAAAGAAAAAAAATATTAAATTAAATCTATTTTTTTTCACTACAGATAGGACAGGTTGTATGTTCTCCATCAAGATAGCCGTGTACTGGACAAATACTGAATGTAGGTGTTATTGAAAAATAAGGCATCTTGTATTTTTCTGCAATTTTTTTAACAAGCTGTTTGCACATATTTTTATCATCAATGCGTTCTCCTAAAAATAAATGCATTACTGTACCTCCAGTATATTTGCATTGCAGTTCATCCTGATGCTGAAGTGCGAAAAACATATCATCTGTATGATCCACAGGCAACTGAGATGAATTTGTATAATAGGGTTCATCTTTTCCTTTTTGTATTATATTTGGATATTGTTTTTTATCTAATTTTGCAAATCGATAATTACATCCTTCTGCAGGTGTTGCTTCCAGATTATACATAGATCCTTTATTTTCTTCCTGAAAGTCCGATAATTTATTCCTCATGAAATCCATGATTTCAAGTGCAAATTCTCTTCCCTTTTCTGTACCGATATCTTCACCGGTAAAATTTAATATTGCCTCATTCATTCCTAAAAATCCAATTGTATTAAAATGATTGTCCCAATAGTTTCCTGTTGCCTTGTATATTTTTCTCAAATAAAATTTTGCATAAGGATATAATCCTGATTTTGTGTATTGTTCTAAAATAGTTCTTTTCATATCCAGACTTGTTTTTGCAACTTTCATCAAATAATCTAAATGTTCGTAAAATTCTGCTTTGTTTGATGATATATATCCAATTCTTGGAAGATTAATTGTAACTACACCTATACTTCCTGTAAGTGGCGCTGATGCAAAAAGACCACCCTGTCTTTTTCTTAATTCTCTATTATCTAACCTCAAACGGCAGCACATACTTCTGGTATCATCCGGATTCATGCTACTATTTATGAAATTTGCAAAATAAGGTATCCCGTACTTAGCAGTCATTTCCCATAATGGATCAAGATTTTTATTATCCCATTCAAAGTCTTTGGTAATATTATATGTAGGTATTGGAAATGTAAAAATTCTCCCCTTTGCATCGCCATCACACATAACTTCTGCAAAAGCCCGGTTAAACATATCCATTTCTTCCTGAAAATCAGCATAAGTCTCTTTTTGTTTTTTCCCGCCAATAATTACATTTTCTTTTGCTATTGCTCCCGAAGGAGTTAAATCCATTGTAATATTTGTAAATGGCGTTTGAAAACCCACCCTGGTGGGCACATTGATATTAAAAATAAATTCCTGCATTGTTTGCCTTACTTCAGCGTAACTTAATTTGTCATATCTTATAAATGGAGCTAAATATGTGTCGAAATTGCTGAATGCAACAGCTCCGGCGGTCTCACCCTGCAAAGTGTAAAAGAAATTAACCAATTGCCCTAAAGCGGTTTTAAGATGCTTTGGAGGCTTACTTTCTACTTTTCCATAAACACCACCAAATCCTTTTTCAAGCAAATCTTTTAATTCCCATCCACAACAATATGCAGCAAGCATCCCTAAATCATGAATATGAAGATCTCCTCTTAAATGTGCTTCTCTTGCTTCTTTTGGATAAATCTTATTCAACCAGTACTTTGAAATAACAATATTTGATAAATAATTATTCAATCCCTGAAGAGAGAAACCCATATTTGAATTTTCTTTAATTCTCCAGTCCATTTTCTTTAGGTAATTATCCACCATATCTGTAGAATTGATAATTCCTTGTATTTCTCTTAATTGCTTTCTCTGATTTCTATACAGTATATATGCTTTAGCGGTTTGTGCATGTCCTTCTTCAATCAGGACTTTTTCAACACAATCCTGTATTTGTTCAACTGTTGGCGTATCTGTATTAAGTGAAACCTTTGCGTAAAACAAAACTTTTTCTGCGATTTCCTTTGAAAGATTAAAGTCTTTCCCTCCAATGGATTGCGCTGACTTAAAAATAGCACGACTTATTTTTGATTTATCGAAATTAACGATTTTTCCGTTTCTTTTTATTATTTTTTTCAATTCCGCCATTTTAACCCTATTTAAGCTAATATTAAATTATGAAAATCTCTTAATTTATGTAAATATATTAGTTTTAAAAACATAATGACACAAAATAATTTTTCACAATTCGACACTTTTTTCCAATAAATAAAAATTCTCTTCGAAAATACAACAAACTATATATTATTTTTCATTTAATAATATACTATGGTTTATTCAAGAACGAAACTCGTAATAATGGATTATATTTTCGGAAATGAGATGGAACATAGAGATATATCTCTTAATTATGAAGGAAAATCTCCATTTGAATTATATAAAAAAGTAACAAGCTCTTTTGATGACATTTTTGGGGTTCCCGAAGGGCGAGTACATGAAGTAAAATATGAAGTACATAACAAAAAAGAGGAACTTTCATTTAATACAGAATGGATGATTGTAAAACAGATGGACATTTATAGTTATCTGCGATATGACATAAATCTAAGCGGAGATGAAAATAGTGAAAGCAAAACAGGAAAAGCGAAGATAAGTATCAAGCCAAGAATATATACAGAATATCCGCAGGACAATATCATACAACAAAACATATTTTATGAAATGGCAAGAAGAATATGGCACGAAACGATATATGAAAACACACGAGATAAATATATATTGGAAGGAAGAGAAATATCCAATAATTTTACGTCTTATCTAAAAACCTGTTTTTTAAAACTAAACCAAAATTAGACACAATATGGCATCAGGAATGTTGGAATTTAAAGACGATTTGTTTGTTAATCAGGATTTTACTGTTATGGGCTATACAGGAGAATGGCCCTTTAAAATGAGAAGATTCATTCCTTCTTTATTCAAAGAAAAACTAGAAGTTAGCGGTTCGCATATATTTCCAAAATACATTGGCTGGGATAAGACAGATGGAACATTCAAGGGAAAATGGATGGCAGAAAAGAAAGTAGACAGATGGAGTAAATTAGAATTTCTTGTATGGTGTTGGGGTGTGCAAGATAATGGAACACGAGGATGGATGAAAGCTAAAACTGCTGGTTTTTTGAAGACACAATACCTCTATGCAAATAGCATACAAAAAAGCATGTGGTATTCCTATTCTCTTATTTTTTACGACAACCAAAGAGTCAAACATGCAGAACGTGGCAGACTACTTGCAATTGAAATATGGGAAGAAATACAAAGAAGATACGGAATTAGAAAATAAAATAATATGGATATAATTTTAATTATTTTGCAATCCTTGTGGTTCATACTGCCTGCTTATATTGCAAACAGTAGCGCTGTTTTTTTCATGGGAGAAAAACCCATTGATTTTGGGAAAAACTATAAAGACGGAAAGAGAATTTTAGGAAATGGAAAAACATTTGAAGGGACTTTAGGCGGTCTGCTTGTCGGAACATTTGTGGGATTTCTGCAATATATTCTCTTTAAACACTTCTATGCTTCTATGACACTTTACCAATTTATGCCATATTCTATTGCTTTGGGATTTGCACTTAGTTTTGGAGCAATGGCAGGAGATATTGTAGAGAGCTTTGTAAAAAGAAGGATGGATATCCAAAGAGGCGGAGAAATAATATGGGATAAATTCGATTTTTTGATTGGCTCTTTTTTATTTGCTTATCTGTTTTTTGATATGTCTCTACTGTCTGTATGGCACATATTATTCCTATTGATATTTACGCCGATTATTCATAGACTATTCAATATGCTAGCATATTCATTAAAGCTTAAAAATGTTTCTTGGTAATAATATATATTATGTGTTCAAATTCAGAAAATATTCAAATAGATGAAAAAAACAAAATGTTAATTGTAAAAATCAATCCGCAACTGTATGCTTCTTCGTGCGTGATGAGGGCAAGTTATCGGTTTACTGATGATTTTAATGTAAAAGTTGACGGAGATCCGATGAGTGAATTAATTGTTTCTTTTAAGTCAAAAGACACAGAAGATACTCCATCAAAAAAAGACTTTGAAGATTTGGCTGATGTTTTCTATAATGAACTCATACATACAAATGTCGAAGAAGAACAGGCAAGAAGATATGCTGACACGAGAAATGCTTTGATTGGCGCTGCAATGAAAACAATCATCAATCTTCCGGAAGATAAAGCTGCAAAAGATAAAGTAAAAAAGAAAAAATAATTATATGGGAGTTAAACTAAGCTCTATCTTAAAACGAGATGTATTAAATCCTGCTGAACTCGGTGGCAAGACGCTGGTCGTCGATGCATTCAATACAATGTATCAGATGCTCTCTTCTATCAGGGGGCAGGACGGAGAACTACTCAAAGACAGCAAAGGACGAGTGACTTCTCATCTTGCAGGATTGTTCTGGAGAAATTTAAAATTATTGAAACAGGATATAAAAGTAATTTATGTTTTTGACGGAAAAGCGCCGGACATGAAAAAAGACACGCAGAACGAAAGAAGGAAAAGAAAAGAAGAAGCATACGATAAATGGCAAAAAGAAAAAGAAGCAGGCAATCTTGAGCTGGCAGCAAAATATGCAAAAATAGCTACTTTTTTGAGTGAAGAAATGATTGAAGATGCAAAACTTTTATTACGGGCAATGGGCATTGTCTGTATTCAGGCACCTTCTGAAGGAGAAGCGCAGGCAGCATTTATGGCAAAAAAACATGATTTTTACTGCTGTTCGCAGGATTACGATGCAATTGTTTTTGGCGCACCGATACTTGTAAGAAACATAAATGCAAGCACAATGTATGGAATAAAAATCTTCCCTGAAATAATTCATCAGAAAAAAGTGCTAACTGAGTTGGACATCTCCGCTGATGATATGATTAATCTTTCAATTCTTTGCGGAACTGATTTTAATCCAAAAGGAGTAAATGGTCTTGGTGCAAAGAAATCCCTTATTCTTGTAAAGCAATATAAAACCCTTGATGAAATATTTGAAAATACGCAGTATAAATGGGAATTTGATATAGATTACAAGATAATATTTGATTTTTTCAAAAATCCTCCTGTTACCCACGATTATGATTTAAGCGCAGAATCATTTAATAAAGAAAAAATAATTGAGGTATTGTGCAAAAATTATGATTTTTCAAATGAAAGAATTGAATCTTCATTAAAGAAATTCGATAAGGAAAAAATCGTGACTCTTTCAAAATGGTTTGGATGAGTTTGGTTTGGTTTTTGTAATTTTGGTAGATTTAGTTTAAAGTTAGGTTGGGGTTATGTGATACATAATAAATCTTGAAACCAAATATTAATAAATAAAAACAATAGTATACTTTTATGATTTCAAAAAAGATTGTAAAAAATAATAAAAAAGAAATAATTACTGGTATTGCTATTGCTTTTTTTATTGACTTAGCCAATTTAATTAAAATTGCAATAGAACCAGCGTTGTCAGATATAGTAACAATGGGGGACAATACCACAAAAGTGTATTTATCGATAAGCAGCTTAGTTGTTTTGGCCTTTCTAATTTGGATGGTAGATAAGCAGTGAATTTCAAGATCTACTATACTTAGACCTTTTTTCTTGCAGAAAAAATATATAACGAACGTCAAAAGGAAAATTTCTGCAAGAAATTTTCCCATATTTTTTTCTCAGGGTTACTGGGGAAAAATTCTTTTAAAGCTGATTTTATATTCAATTTCCGAATCATTTTAGAAAGAACGCACAACTTCAATATTCTCTTTCACCAAAAAACAAAAACAGACAATTCATCTTTCATCGTAATTTTGCATTACCCATCTGTAATCTTTCAATAATTTTTTTCTGTCGTTTTCATCTTTCGGATTGATTATATCTACTTTTTCATCCAATGGGTTGTATTGTTTTATTATCTCTTCTTTAAGCCAATTTTCCTTGACAAGTACTTTCTGCGACTCATGGCATCCTTTATTTTCTATCTGCCGTATTGCGTTCGTATAATTATTTATAACATCAGGGCATCTTACATTTTCAACAGAATAATAAGTAGAACACATTGGTCTGCTAAATGCTTTTTGCAAAATTACTCCTGCGGGCAGCATATACCAATCATGGACATGAATCAAATCAATTCCTTCTTCATGAAATATATCTCCGGCAACGCGATTTATATCCATTCCAATAGTAAGAGCATCTGTAAGCGGGCTGTATGCTCTTATACTGTTATCAATATAATGCACATTCACTCCGCCAAGTTCAATTGTCTGTCCTTTTTTAATTGGATCATAAGTGATTACATGGACATTTTTCCCTTTCTGCACAAGATTTTCTGCTATTGTCTTGACCTCAACAGAAATTTCATTAATATCTCTTGGAACATAATCCCGGGAAATAAGAACAATATTATCTGCATGCGAAGATGCTCCACTTTTATCTGTTGTCTTTAATTTATTAAGAATTTTTTCAATTATTGACTTCTCAACTTCTACTTCCATATTAATAAAATAAAGTAAAAAATAAAAAACTATGGATGATTTAACTTACAAAATCAATATTGAGCATATCTCTGACAGATTGAATTTTTTGCATGTCTTGTTTCTTTACAGTTTGAGGACCCAATACATAAGGAGAATTTACACCTGTTATGATTGTAATTACTCTTATTTTTCCTTCCATATTGTCTTCAACTCTTGCCCCCCATATTGTCTGAGCGGATGGATCTAATGAATTTTGCACATAAGTTCCAATGGTTGTAATTTCATCCAGTCTCATATCATGTCCACCGGTTATGTGTATCAAAGCTCCTGTTGCTGTACTGTAATCAACATCCAATAATGGGTGTTTCATTGCTTCTTTTACTGCTTCCTCTGCTCTCGATTTGCTTGTGGATTCTGCAATTCCTATCATTGCTACACCGCCGCATTTCATTATTGCTTTTACATCAGCATAATCTAAATTTACTAAAGAAGGTGTTGAAATTGTTTCTGTTATTCCTTTTATCATAGTAACAATCAATTCATCTCCTACTGCAAAAGCCTGCTCTAAAGGAAGATTTCCCGCAATCTGATTTAATTTATCATTTTCACTTACAATAACAGTATCGCATACTTGCCTTAATTTATTTAAGCCATATTCTGCTTTTTCCATCCGGCTTCCTTCAATCTTAAATGGCATTGTAGTAACTCCAATTACAATAGCCCCTTTTGCCTTTGCTGCTTCAGCTATTGTTGGTGCAGCTCCTGTTCCTGTTCCACCACCCATACCGGCAACAAGAAATAGCATATCTACATCACCCATCTCTTTTTTAACATTGCTTATTGTCTCTTCTGCTGCCTGTTTTCCAACATCAGGAAAACCTCCTGCTCCAAGACCTCTTGTCAATTGACCGCCGATTAAAATTCTTTTATCGGATTTTACTGTTTTTAAGTGTTTTATATCTGTATTGAGCGCTATTGTTGTTGCTCCTTCTATGCCTATAGCAGCAAGACGATTTATTGCATTGCTTCCCATACCACCAATGCCAACAACGCTGATTTTAGCTTCATTTTCCTTTACCATTGTTTCTAAATCCTGATTTTGCATTAAAGTCCTTTCGCTGATATTTTCCAAACCCACAATTGCATCACTTGTTTGCATTGCTTCGGTTTTTATTTCAGATTTTTCAATTACTTTTTCTTCCTGTATCATTTGCGGTTCTTTAAATATAGGAATTTTTTGACTTTCTTCCATCATTCTCGTACCAGCACCAACAATTGTGCTTTCTTGTTTTTTCATTTCATTCCTACCCAATGCTTGTTTTATTATCGATTCCATACACTCACTCTAGTTATATATATTTTTTCATATATTATAATATAGCGAAATCTTTATTAATTTTTACACTATATTATATTAATAAAAATACGATAAATATAACTTTGAAACTATAAATACGCAGAAAAGACCAACACAATATCTCTACTCCAATAAGATTGCTCCCCAACTATCTTATTTTAGTAACTATTTTTTTATTCTTAATAAACTATTGAATTTAAATTATTTAAAGTTTTTGTTTTTTTCTTAATTTTTATAATTTAAAAAAAAATAAATTTGCAGGATTATTGCTTGAAATTGAATTCTCCCAATTATTCAACTTTTATACCTGCACTTTTGGATAAAACAATAGTCACCATATAAATTCTTTTCATATTTTATTTTAAATCATCCAACGGGCTTCGGATATTTTCTATTTGAAAAGCAGAAACATGAGTATAAATTTGTGTGGTCTCAAGTTTTGAATGACCCAACAATACCTGAATAACTCTCACACTCACGCCTCTTTCCAATAGATGAGTTGCAAAAGAATGCCTTAATGTATGGCACGAAATCTTCTTATTAATGCCTGCTTTTTTAAATGCACCTTCAAATACCTTCTGGACAGTCTTAACAGACAATTTGCCATTCCTCCCTTCAAACAAATATTTACTTTTGTTAAAAGCAACATAATTTATTAAATCATTCGATAAACTTTTCGGCAATGGCACATACCTATCTTTTTTGCCTTTCGCAGCGCAGATTAAAACCATATTCCTCTCAAACTGCACATCTTCTGATTTAAGATTCACAAGTTCTGATACTCTCAAACCCAGACCGTAGATTGTTTTAAGCATCAATCGATGCTTCGGATTTACAGGAGCATCTACTATTTTAGAAACTTCTTCTTTGGATAAAATAACAGGCAGTGTTTTTTCTCTTTTCGGTCTTTTCACATTTTTCAGAATATGAACACCGACAGTTTCAAAGAAAAATTTCAAAGAACTTATTGCAAGATTGAGAGTTGTGTTTGTATAATTTTTATCTTTCAGATGCGCAAGATATGTTTTGACATCATCTTCTGTGCATTCTTTTGGATGTTTTTTTGCATATCTGAAAAAATCATTCACAAAAAAATCATATGATTTTTGCGTCTTTCTGCTGAATCCGCGCGACTTCATTTCAATTTCAAATTTGTTGAGGAATTTAGATATTTGTTCGTCCATAACATATTATACGCCCGTAAAGTATATAAAAGTTCGTATATAAGATGTTATACGAAATTTCCGAGCCAAGCAACAAGTTTATTAACTTTAATAAAAAATTAAATGATGAGGGCTAAAATGAATTCTAAAATCAAAATCATAATCGGAGTTTTGGCGGCGGGAATTGTATTTTTCAGCGGATTGTTTATTCTGGAGCAAAGTATTACAAAACCGATTGAAAAACCGATTAACGGTGGCGAAATAGTTGATGGTCTTCAACTCACAATAGAACCAGTAAATGCTGCAATGGAAGAATATGGAGTATATATATTCAGAAATGGGATTTTCCAAATAAAGGTTACTTTAGAGAATAAAGGCGATAGAGATCTGAATCTTATAATGCCAATGACAACTTCTTACAAGAAAGCTCTTTATTTTCAATTCAGGGGCATGAAGGGAAACAGCATTATAGCAGAGGATAAACTATCGAAGATATCAGGTATAATACCTCCAGATAAAATGACCCTGAAAAAAGATGAGAATGGCACATTTTACACCTATGTTTACACAGATAATTTTACTACAACAGAGTTTATAGAAGGCCACTATAAACTGAGATATGTCTATGATACAACGGATTATAAACGCCGTAGCGGCTTTGAAGATGTTCCAGAACTTATCGTGTATTCAAACGATATAATGATAAAAGTCATTGAAGATTCTGATTTGTGCAGTCCAAAAAACCCTGAAAACTGTAATTCGGCATGTAATACAGATGATGATTGCGTATACCAGTGTGGATGTGGGTGCCTGAATAAAAATGAATATTGTGGTGGGCAATTGAAGCTGACTTGTGTTGAAACGAAGTGTGAATGCAAAAGTAACCAATGTGAGGAAATAATAATATAATCAACAGACTCAGATTGTCAATACTTTGATTGCTCGAAACATGATATTCCCAGTGCAAAAGATGGTTACGAACCATATTGTATAGACAATAAATACAAATGCATGTGCTGTGGATGCGATTAGGCTCGGCTCGGCAACTCAAAAATTATTTTCAATAATTTTTGCCCTTTGGGTCGTCTAACAGCAAATATGCGGGAAATTTTCTGCGGAAATTATTCCCAAATTCGCCTACGGCGAACTTCGCAGATTTGCAAAATGTTATGTGCAATTTCTCAGGTCAGCCATTAGTAAAGTATTTAAACATTCTAAAATGTTAATTAGTAACATGAAAAATAGATTTATACCTATTATTTTAATTGCAATTTTTTTATCAGGATGCACTCAATTTGGCAATAATAATTCTCATAATATCGAATCCTATGTTGCTTGTGGTTGTGCATGTTGCCCAGATATTGATCCTGAAGAAAAATGCATCTATCATTCGAAAGGAGATGATTTAAATAAAATTATCGAAGAAGATAAAAAACTTGCCCAAAGTTCAATTTGTGAAAAAAGACTCGCATGCAGTAGTCCTATAAAATATATCTATTGCGATTAACGCTGATCTGAGAAACTTCTCCGCTACGCTCCGACCACGCTGCGCTTGAGCTTCATTTCGTTTCGCTCAGGACACATAACAAGAAGATAAAAGGAAAATTGCTCGGCTCACAATTTTCCCAAATTTTTCTTTCACTCCGTTTCAGAAAAACTTCTCTTATCCCAAATGTTAGGCGAAATAAGGCTCAATGATTTCAATTTAGGAAAATTTATAAATAAAGAATCTAACTTATTTCTATGAAAAATAAACTAAATTTAGAAGATATAGAAAAAGAAATTAGCAAAATTAAACCGCCTTCTTTTTATTTTATAGTAATGTTTCTTTTTTCATTCATGGCTGGTATGTCAATATTCTATGCGTTTTATCATGACTATAATTTAATATATGTAGCAGTAGGTGGAATTTGGCTTGTAGTAGCATTCGCAATTTATATGATTGGATACATACTTAATCATTACAAAATTATAATTGAAGATTTAATTCGAGAAATAAAAAACCAAAGGACAAAAACCAATCATTGAGCCTTACTCAATGGGGCGCTGCGCTTTCGCTCCGTTTCACTCCACTTACCCTCGCCTAACAAGGAATAAAAGGAAAAACTCTCGGCTCGCAATTTTCTCAAATTCGCTTTCGCTCCAGCGGACTTCGCTTATCCCAAACGTTATGTGAAATAATTTTCAGGGGTTAATGCTTGAAAGAACAAAAGTTTATTAATTGGTTTATCCGCTAATATAATATTATGAATAAAAAATTAATCATTCTAACAGTCATCTTGTTTTTGATTTTGGTTGCAATGTTATTCTTGTATGACAGAAATCCAAACCCACTCTTAGGAGTAGATGAGAAATATCATTGTCAGTCTGATATTAATTGTATTGATGCATGTAGTTGTATGTGTGATTTTGAAGGAGATACATGTGTAAATTATGAGTGGTGGGGAAAAAATATTGGTTATCCGTTAGATTGTGAACCAGATCCAAATCCCTGTAAATGTGTAAATAACAAATGTGTTACAAAGTAGATATATTTTAGTTATTTAATTGATGAAACGCCCCTGAAAATTACTCAAGCCACGCTATGCTCTCACTCCATTTCATTCCGTTCGGATCACCTAACAAGGAATAAAAGGAAAAACTCTCGGATCGCAATTTTCTCAAATTCGCTTTCGCTCCAGCGGACTTCGCTTATCCCAAACGTTATATAAACACAGCTAATTTATTCCAAAAAAGCATGAAAAAAAGAATTGTGAAAAAAAACACAGGCGCATAGCGAACACCATCTTTTACATAAACATATTTCAGCACTTTTTGTATTTTTTTGATATCTTCATCCATTATGCCTTCATAACGGGTCCCTTTAATATTTAGTTTATCGATTTCCTGCGCTATTACATCTCCTTCAACCAAGTCTGATGTCTTTATTTTTTTCCTGTAAACAAATTCATCTATGAATTTTGCGAACTTAATAAGAAAATAAAACATTGGCACAAAAATCAAAAATTCAATTGCCAGTATTTTTATAAAATATAATTCTACTGCGCGTGCATAGATATAAAGAGAAACCCCTGCAATGATAATTAAAACTATTACCCTTACTTGTTTTTTTTCTTTTAATATATATCCTGCAAAATCTTTTACTTTTTTATCTCTGAACATTACTGCAATACTAAAAACAATTGAATAAATTCCACCTACTGCAAAAGAAGCAATAAGAAATACATTTGCAAAAAAAAAGGCATCTGCAAAATTATTTTGCACAGAAAATAAATATGGGAGTAAAACACCTAAAGCTCCTAATATGAGTACATCTGCTTCTCCCCATTGAGACAGCCAAAACAGAATGTATCCTGTAATTAAAAAAAAACCGCATATTGTCATTATAGAAATGAAAGGAAAAGCATTTCCGTAAAATAAAAAATCTATAAAATACAATAAAAGCCCTATAATGGATATACTCAAAGGAACTTCATCAGGAATTTCGCTTGTTTTTAAATCATAATATCCGCCAACAGCACTCCCGAATAATCCAAGACCTGCAAAAAGAAAGAAAAATTCAGAAGACATAAGCTATCTTATTCTTATTCGTCCGACGAAAAATCAGTAGGTGATTTTAGCTGACTGGATTTAAATTTTGAAATTATTTTTTTTCTTCTTCGCTTTTTCTGAGTTCCATCAGTTTCTACTTGCACTTCCTCTTCAGTAGATATTTTTTCCAACTGCTCCTCAATTCCAAGAGATTTTACAAGATCCTTGTATCTATTTCTTATTGTAACTTCTGTAACGCCAACAATATCTGCAATATCCCTCTGCGTCTGTTTTTTACTTTCTAAAACTGCCGCAATATATATTGCTGCTGCAGCAACACCAGTAGGTCCTTTTCCTGAAATTATTTTTGAATTTTTTGTTGTCTCAACAATTTCTTTGGCTTTGGCTTCAACTTTACCATCTAAACCCAACAAAGATACAAACCGTGGAATATATTGCTTTGATGTAGCAGGAAGAATCTTTAAATCCAGCTGTCTGGAAATATATCTATATGCTCTTCCGATTTCTCTTTTTTCGATACCGGATGCAGCAGATAATTCTGAAATAGTTCTTGGAACACCATAACCTCTTGCAACTGCATATATTAGTGCAGTTATTATTGATTCTATGGATCTGCCCCTTACAACTCCTTTTTTTACTGCTTTTTCATAAAGACGGGCAACTTCCTCATGTATTGCTTTTGGAAGCATCAAATAAGAAACCTGACGTTCAAGTTCAGCAAGAGAATAATTAAGATTTCTCTCTTTTGAATTCATTATTCTTTTATTCCATTTTCTTAGTCGATAATATTGATTTCTTTTTTTTGATGTCAATTTATACATTTCTGCATTTCCTTTTCCTATCTCTGTAGAAATCCCTTTATCGTGCTTTGTAAATGTAATTGGAGCTCCTGTTCTTGTCCTCGAAGATTGTTGTTCAGAACTAAAAGAACGCCATTCTGCCTGCATATCTATTTCATTTTCTTCTAAAATTGCCCCACATTTTGTGCAATAAATCATTCCGCCCGTATCGTCTGATTTTAACTCATCATTTCCACAATATTTACATTTTCTTTTTTCAAACATAATCATTCCTCTAAAACTATTTCTTTTTTAAATACATAAATAAATTTTATATACAACAATATGATAGTATTATAACCACAATCTTTATAAAAATTTCTATAATTGTCATTATTCAAATCCCGCTACGATACCATCAATTAATGGATTAAACATAGCACCCATTACGGTATATACTATCAAATACATCATAATTCCCACAAAAAGAAAATGCCAGCATAATGTGTTTTCTCTTATCTCATCATCTCCGCTATCTATTCTTACAGTAAATTTTGCCATCAAAATCAATGTTTCTATAATATAAATCCCTATAATCAATTGCAGAAGTTCTGGAGGAATTGGATTTGGAGATATCATATTTGCCATTTCGAAACTGCCTGCTCCTCCTTCTGAACCCATAGTAGCGGCTCCTATTTCTTCTATTTGTTTTGATAAAAGAAAAACAATAGACATCATTAATTTAGAAACAGAAACAATAACCCCTGAAATCATAGGAATAAGAATATAACTCTGGAACTTGAGTGACGATATTGTCGGTGACATTAATTCATCAATTATTTCCTGTGTGTTCCTGAGTGAATGCAGATATGAAGCAATTGTAAGAGTTGTAAGAGAAGCAGATTTTGTTCCTTTTGCTATTGCAGAAGAAATAGACCGCAGTATGGTTTTTATCAATTTAGAAGGATAATATCTAATTGCACCTATTTCTTTATCAAAAATAGCTTTTTCAAAAGGCAAAGACATCTGATTCATATTTTGCAATATTTTCAAAAACAATGATTTTATGCTTAATTGACTTATATCTTTTTGAGCATCTACAATTGCTGATTCAATTGGAGTTCCACCGCTCATCCTGTTTCCTAATGCAAAAAGAGCATCTTCAAATTCATCTTCAATGCGGGTTATTTCTTTCATCAAACTAATTTTTTGAAAACTTGAAAGAAAATAATACAATATCGCAGATATTGTTGTTGCTATAACTATAGATATAGACATTATAATTGAAAAAAAAGTCGGCTCCAATCTTTCTCCTGTTGCTATATTGGTATAGAAAAAATCTGTTTTAAGCATGTATGTAATTCCCGGAAAAGAAAGTACAATAAAAATAAATAATACTATAGGCAATATGGGTATTTCTATTTTTTTGCCATTTATTGATGCCACCATATTTTTTATGGACGTATAATTTGGATGTTCTGAGATGTCTACTTTTGAATGAGTTACAGGTCTTCCTTCCATTATATTTTTCATCAAAAGAAAAACCACAATTGGAAGAAAAATATCATATCCTATAAACATATAAAAAACAATATTGGTTGTCATATCACCTAAAAAAATAGCAATCAATGGAAACATAAGCATTGCAAGAACAGGGAGCATAATACCTAATCCATTTAGAACCGCAATTGGCGTACTCAAATTACGGGCATATTTCTTCATCTTTTCCTGTGAACCATCCAATATAATACTTACTGATTTGTCAAGCAACACTTCTCTTCTATATGGATTTGATTCAAGCATTGATTCTCTTATTAGATGAATTGATTCAATAAAGTCCCTATTGTAGTTATGCCATTGAAAAAGATAATCATCCAGGGCCTCGTAAATAGTGCTGAATTTTCCAATTTCAACTTTCCATAGCAGTAACTTAAAATCTTTCGAAATTTTTCCCGTCATGTTTTTTGCGGCAAATCTTATTGCGCCTTCAAAATTTGGTGTTGTTTTCATGTATATTATCAAATACAATATTGCCATTACCAAATCCCCTCCAACTTTCATGCGCAAAAGATTTGCTTTTCTTTGCAGATAAGTGTAAAAATAAAAAAAAACAATTACAGGAAGAAGAAAAAAGATAATTATGAATATTTGTGGTATAGGCAAACCAGACATATTTAAACTAAAAGGAATGATTGCAATTGGAAGAGAAAGCAGAACGGCAAAATATGCCAGACTAAAAGTTTCTTGAGGAGTTACTTTGTAATTCAAAAAATTTATTGCCATTTTCAAATCATCCTGCTCTCCAACTTTTGGCGGGGCTAAATTGAATATTTTCTGGGCAAACTTTGCTGAACGCTCATACCAGTTTAATTTTTTTTCTTTTTCATCTTCTGCCTTGTATTGCGTAAACTCTTTTGATATGACAATATTTTTCTTGTAAACTGTATTGGGTATTTGCTCTGAATTATAGCCGTATTTTTTGAGAATTTTATTGAGTTCCAGTTTATCTATTTTTTTATTATCTTCCTTTGCTTTACCCATCAATAATATTTTATTGGCAAAATATATAAAGAATGCGATATATTTAGTATATGAAATATTTTTGCGATCTGCATATACATTCTAAATACTCCCGCGGAACAAGCAAAAATATCACAATTGAAAATCTCTCTAAATATGCTAAAATAAAGGGTTTAAATATTCTTGGAACTGGTGATTTCACTCACCCAGAATGGTTCTTGCAATTAAAGGAAAAACTCGAAGAAAGAGAAGAAAAAGGAGTATATTATCTAAAAAAACAAGACACCCAGAACAAATTGGCAAATTATTGTAATACAGAAAATATAGAAGAAAAAACACAGGAAACAGGATTTGTCTTTCAAACTGAAATTTCTCTAATGTATTCAGATGCAATAAAATCAAGAAAAATTCATATTGTAATATTATCTCCTAATATTCCTATAACTGAGCAAATAAATAAATATTTTTCATCGAAAGGACGCATGGATTATGATGGAAGACCCATCTTTGGAAAGCTTCCATGCTATCAACTAGTTGCTGACCTGAAAAAAATATCAGATGATATTGAAATCATTCCTGCACATATATGGACTCCTTGGTTTGGCTTGTTTGGTTCTAAATCAGGTTTTGATAAAATAGAAGACGCTTTTTTGGACCAGACAAAGCATATATACGGACTTGAAACAGGACTTTCAAGCGACCCTCAAATGAATCATCAAATAAGTTGTCTCGATAGATATACATTGATAAGTTGCAGTGATGCTCATTCTTATTATCCATGGAGATTGGGAAGAGAAGCCACCATATTTGATTTAGAAAATATTTCATATAAAAATATAATCAATGCCATCCGCAATAAAAATAATGGTTATGCCGGGACAATAGAAGTTGATCCACGATATGGAAAATATTATTTTGACGGACATAGAGAATGCAATATCAACATCTCTCCAAAAGAAGCAATAGAAAACAACAACATCTGTCCTGTTTGCAAAAAAATATTGACCATTGGTGTTCTGCATAGAGTCAGAGATTTGGCAGATAGAGATGTCAATTATGTTGCTCAGAACAAACCGGTGTATTACACTCTAATTCCATTATTTGAAATAATTGCCAGAGTAAAGAATATATCTTCTCTTAATTCAAAAACAATATGGACTATCTACAACAAATTAATAACATCATTTGGAAATGAATACGATATTTTGCTTAATGTCAAAGAAGAGGATTTGAAAAAAGTTGTTGAACCAGACCTTGCCACATCTATTGTAAATATAAGAAATAAAAATTATTCAATTTTAGAAGGAAGCGATGGGGTTTATGGAAAATTGGAAAAAATGTAGTAGGGCGAGAACCGGGACTTGAACCCGGATCAGAGAGACCACAACCCTCCAGACTAACCGATTATCCTATTCTCGTCATAAATACAACGCTATTTTGATGTAAATAAATCATGTAATCAGTTTACAAAGATTTATTTGCAACCTAAAAATCCTGCACTATTATTTTAAATTTGAATCCGCATGATTTTTTATTGTAACAATACATATATAAATATGAATATTTAAAAAAGATATGGACTTACTCTACATTAAATTTTCAATTTTGCAATGGTTACCTTCAATTATATGGATTTTTGCAACAATAATAATATATAAACTCTATTCTTATTATGGACGGGAAATCAGAAATCACATAATATGCTTCGCTGTCCATGAATTAAAAATAAAAAATGCAAAAAAAACCATCTGTGAACTGCACAGGTACACAGCCATTTTAATATTGCTTTTTGGAGGCATATATATTGTCAAAAGCGCTCCATTATCAATCTCAAATGCTTTAACGCTAACAAATGTATTGAAAACACTTCTTATTGTTGTTTTATCCAATCATGCAGTCATCGTCCTTAGACAATTTCTGACCCCCTTATTATTGAATCTGGAGCCAGATAAAGAATTAGAGAAAATGTCAAAGGATTATGCAGAAATTATAAAAAAAACAATATTTGTATTTGTTTATTTTGCAGCTGTACTTGCAATACTGCAATTATGGGATATTGACATAACATGGCTTGTCACTTCTACAGCCGTTATTGGTATTGTTTTGGGTCTTGCTGCACAGAGCACTCTCGCCAATGTATTTGGCGGATTTGCAATCTGCGCTGAAAAAGCATATCAAGAAGGAGATTTATTAAAACTAGAAGATGGCACAATAGCAACAGTAAAAAAAATAGGATTGAAATCAACATGGCTGCAGACCTATTCTGCATCAACAATCATAATTCCAAATTCAGTAATGTCTAACACAAGAGTTGAAAATTTAAGCTTTCCGTATAATAAAAATCTTGCAAGAATAAAAATAAATGTATCTTATGATAGTGATGTAGATAAAGTAAAACGCATTTTAATTAATCTTACAAAAAACACAAAACATATCATGAAGCGTCCCAAACCATTTGTCTATTTAATTGAATTAGGAGATTATGCTCTTCATTTTATATTGGTCTGTCCTATTAAAGATATGAAACATAGATTTGAAGTAATTGAAAAAATAAATTGTAAAATCATAAAGAAATTCAGAGCGGAAAACATAAATATTCCATTTCCTACTCAACTTAACCATATTACTATTGCAAAAGACAAATTTGTAGAATTAAAAGAGGCTGTTTGCAGAAATGAAATGAAATAACTATGGAAACTAATATAAAAACTCTTTCTAAAACAGGAAAAATGAAAGTGCCTGCTGTTGTTTATGCTTCAGACAAGCTTTTTGAATTAATGCAACAAGACAAAACATTGGAGCAAATCAAAAATGTTGCAACACTACCGGGAATTGTAAAGCATGCCATTGCAATGCCTGATGCGCATCAGGGCTTTGGCTTCCCCATAGGCGGAGTTGCAGCTTTTGATTTAAATGAAGGAATTGTAAGTCCGGGCGGTGTAGGTTATGACATCAGCTGCGGAATGGAGTATATTAAAACAGATATTTCTGTAAATGAACTTGAAAAAAACAAAAATAAATTATTGGATGCTCTGGCAAAAAAAATTCCTGCTGGCGTTGGAAGTTCGTGCACTGTTATGGAAAAAGATGCCCTTGAAGAAGTATTATTTGAAGGAGCAAGATATAGCGCAAAACAAGGATTTATTGATAAAAAAGAACTGAAGTGTTTTGATGATGACGGTCGCGTTGATGTGGGCGAAGACCATGTGAGCGACAAGGCAAAAAAAAGAGGGAAAAATCAGCTGGGTTCTTTGGGTGCAGGAAATCATTTTGGAGAAGTGCAAAGTGTAGAAAAAATATTTGATCAAAAAACAGCCAACTTGTTTGGATTAACTGAAGGAAATATAGGAATGATGATTCACTGCGGTTCAAGAGGATTAGGACACCAGATTGCAACAGATTATATTGAAAAAATGGAAAAAGAATTTAATTATAGTAGCAATGATTTAATTGACAAAGAATTAATCTATGCACCATTGGATAGTCAAATAGGGCAGGATTATATCTGCGCAATGCATCAGGCAACCAATTATGCCTATGCAAACAGAAGTTTTATTTACTCTCATGCAAAAGAAGCATTTGAAGAAGTTTTCGACAATACAGCAGAAGCCTTAGGAATACGGCTTATAAGAGATATTTCTCACAATATTGCAAGAATTGAAAAGCACAAAATTGACGGAAAAATGAAAAAAGTGTGCATTCACAGAAAAGGTGCCACCTACTTAAGAGACGACATTCCTGCAATAATCCCTGGGTCTATGGGAACTGCAAGCTATCTTCTCTCTAAGGGAAAGAACGCAGAAGAATTATCATTCTCCTCTACAGCTCATGGAGCCGGAAGAGTTATGAGCAGGAGCAAAGCAAGAAAGACATTGGATGAAGAAAAAATAAGAAATGGATTGATTGAAAAAGATATATCTGTGCACTGTATATCCAGAGGAGGTTTTCTTGAAGAAGCACCGCCTGCATACAAAGATATTGATGAAGTAATCAATGTATCCTGCGAACTTGGACTTACAGAAAGACTTGCCAAATTAAAGCCCATTCTTTGTTTGAAGGGATAGATTATAGGAAATAAGAATATAAAAAAAGAAAAACAACACATCTATTTAACCAACACCAATTACATTAATCCATGAACACCTAGATCATACGTAAAATATATAAATTACTCACTTATAGAGTATTATGAAAAAAATTATTATTTTCTTATTTTTGCTAAATTTTATTTTTACATCTGGTTGTATCGAGAGTATTGAATGCAATAAACCATACATATATCATGGAACCTAATGTTGTCTTGACCAAAACAACAATAATATGTGATGCTGATGAAGGCAGGAAAGACAGAACTCATTTATGAAAAAGAGATGGCAAGAATCTCAACAGTCCTTGCAGATAATGGAATAGTTGTCTTTAGCATCGCGGATATAGATAAATATGGCACTACCACAAAATGGACAAGACCTCATTATATTTTTGAGATTGACGGATAACCAAAAGAGAGTTTAAGACAACAGATGCCTATTCAATACGAGGGTTCACTTCTTTAATTTTTTCAACAAATGATTTGCCCTCCTTCATGTATATCTGTGCATTCTTTGATTTGAATAGTTTCTTAAGGAAGCCAGCTCCTTCTTTTGTTGTATTTGCATAAATTACAAATTGTTTCATTAAAGGCAATTTAGATATTTTCTTTATCTGTGAAACCTCAACCTCGTATCTCTTTCTCACTGATCGAAAGAATCCTTTTTTTGAAACGAAAATTAATTTATCTTTTGTTAAAATAATATAACCCGGATAATTAATAGCATCCTCTCCATTGCACCCGTAAAATTTTGCATCTCTCCAGTCAATGACATCTGATTCATCAATCCCGACTTTCTGTATTGCTTCTTTGTAAGCCATATTAAAATAAAAAAAATAAAAAAATTATTTTAATTTAAGTACATAATAGTTTCCAAATCCTGTTTTCTCTTCCTGCACCAAAATAGTTTTTCCATCACCACTTGATGCTTCTCCACAATATGGACTAATGGTATTTACCAATCTAAAGCTAAGGTCCCGGTACTCTTGATGTTCATCTTCATGTCCGATTATCAAACTTTTAGATTTCCCCACAGTATCATAACTACTAAAGCCAACTCTTCCGAAAATAACGTCGCCGTTATCAGACATGAAAGATCTCGGATACATATCAAAATCAAAGTCTACAACTTGTCCCGAGTTTACATTATAAGAAAAGTCAGGTCCGCTTCCCAATAGAATTATCTCTCCGTTATGAGCACCCACCAGACCGGCGGTATCTCCAAGTTCTTCGGATAATCCAACTTTTTTGAACTCACCATTTTCAATAGAGTAAATTCCATCTATATTTTTATTGACTTGTCCTTCGAAATAAAGCTTTCCTGTTGCAGTATCCAGGCGCATATGGGTCATATAGATATGCGGATACTCTCCGGCTATGGTTTTTGCTAACATCACATGGTTGGATCCATCTAAGTTCATACTAAAAACAGCAGTATCTATCCAGTCTCTTGTATCTTCACCGTCTTTAACTAACTGTGCAGTATAATAAATTT
>DAOVUW010000074.1 GCA_030632385.1 Candidatus Nanohalarchaeota archaeon | reverse complement strand
ATGAAGCAGGAGAAAGACTATATGAAATGGGCGGACTTATCGCAATTTTAAGATACAAATTATAAATTGTTTCATTGTATAAAAAGGATAAATTGCGTAAGAATTTTTTATACAATAAAAGTTTCTTACACAACTTACTACCTCACCTTACGCAAAACCTCCAATTTCGTGAACTAATTTAAGTTCTTGCAATTCTTTAAGAGCTGCTTTTCCAGCTTTCAAATATATCTTCGCTTTCAGAGCAAAATGATTCAAATTTGTTTTAATTCTCAAACGCTCAAATTTGAAAAATGCACACAGGGACGCAAAGACGTGATTTGACTGAGTTCTGACTGTTTTTGTGGGTGATTTTTCCAGTGCCGTATTGGATTTTATGGATTTGTGATATTCCTCAACTTTCCATCTTTTTTGATAGATTGCATTTACTTCAGAAGCCTCCAAATTAATATTACTGCACACCAGATACAAAACACCAGTACTCTCGTCTTTGTTCGTAAAGATTTGTTTTGTTACGAGCACAGGGATTTTTACTCCCTTCAAATATACTTTTCTTGCGGTATTTTCTTCGATTGCTATATCTCTCAAATACAGAAACTTCCCTTCTTTTTTGTCATTTTCAGACAACGCTGTCAGCCTATTTGATTTTATCCCCATGATAAATTCTTTATCATTGTCTTCGATAAATTCCATATTCTTCGAACTGCAAAACCATGTATCTGCCAATACATATTTGAATTTGATTGTGTTTCCAAGGCTTGTCACAATCATTTCTCTGAACAATTCGTTTTTAGTTTTTTCACTCTTTCTTTTTAGTTTGCCTGTTTTTTCGTCTATAAACTCAATTGGTTTTTCAATGATATTGTATGAAATAGGAATTGTTGCTTCATCGTTGTGATAGAGTCCTGTGAGTATGTTGATGCCTTTTACATTTCTTCCTTTTGAATGGTCAAAGTGCCAGCAAATGATTTTGTTTTCGTCGGTGTATGGTTTTTCACTGATTGTGTCATCGAAAATAAGAACGCCATCTTCGGATTCTATTTTTCTTACTGTGGGTTTTACAAGTGTCCAGAGTTGTTTTGAGTTAAAATCATTTGAAGCAAGAAACCTTGTGACCTTATCATGACTTATTTTATTGTCCGATGTAGCTGACAAGCCTGTTGCTGTTGCATATTTTGGACAGGTTATAAGATGGTCGGTGTATAAGTCGAGCATTTTTGTATCCATGATTATATAAATACAAGAGAGTATTTATATTTTGCGTAAGGTGAGTTACAAAGTCACAGAGCCATTAAACTCAAATCTAAAGCAATTATAGCAATCATTTATCTAAATATTTAGTTGCCAATGCAAACATTGAATGAGACCACAGTAATGGCGAGACCGACACTTGCATATCATTTTCAAATATTTGCTCAGGTATGCAATCGTTGTCTTTAATCTTTTCCAAAACCCAGTAATAGTATTTTTCAGCATTTTTTTTATCTCCTTTAATTGAATAATAAATTGACATCCAAAAATTCAGTAGTGGCCATGCGCCCGCTCCTTTTTTTCTGTGCATTGTCTCATACATCCATCCATCGTATTCATCCTGTTCATATCTGTGTATTCCGCCATTTATAAGTAGTTTTTTCTCAATTTCTTTTATTGTAGAAACTATTCTTGGATCCTTCGCATCATATATCTCAAAAGGATAAACTAAACCAATCATAGAAGCATCTATTCTTTTATCTTGCATATCTCCATATGACCGTACAAAATAATCAATGAAATGTTTGTCCAAACGATTTTTCATTTCATCTGCAGTATTGATCCATTTTTTGTTTGGAATCAATTCATTTGCACATCTAAGACCTTTTATGCATGCCGCTAAAGAAAAAGAAAAATTTTCATTAAGGTCGGGAAAACAAAATCTCTCTTCCCATAAATCATTTGTAACTTGGGTAAAGTGGTCTTTTTTCCATATATTGCATATTCCATTCCCTCCAATCTTTATTAAATCATGAAACTTTGATGCCTCCTTTGGACTGTTTTTGTAGTGATGCCACAAAGCAAACAAAACAGAGCCTGTTTGATCTGGCTGTAAACCAGACAATGCCTTTAATCCATTTGGATAATATTTTTCATAAAATAATCCGTTTTTCTTAAATCCTTCTGCTCTATTCAAACACCAGTTAAAGAAGTTTTCCTGAATTCCATTGATTTTTAATTCATCACAAGCAATACATGTAAATGCAGCATCTCTTGGCCACACATAAAAATAATTTTTAGCATTTATTGGATAATTATTTTTTGTTGTATTGGCGGCTACAATCCCGCCATTTTCTAATGAACTATCTTTAATTATTTCTTTTGTCGATTCTATTAATATGTTGATTTGATTATTTTTCGCATTTTGTGATTTTTCCATTTTTCTCTATTTTAATTAATCTTATTATTTATAAAACATTTCAAAATTTAAATATATTAACAATTTCACATAAAAAGCAAAGATGTGCAAAATATTTCCAGCAACAATTCTTTTTGTTTTAATTGAAACTTAATTGTATTTAACATCATGATCTATAGAAGTTCTGCGTGAATATGGTTTAGATAAAACATAGCGAATTCTTTTACGCCCTGCTATTTTCTGTTGACGACACGGAGTCTGTTTATTTCTCGTATTTTTTACACCCGATAGCTGTAATAAAAGACATGATTAAAATTATTGCTATAAAAATTGGCACCGGTCTGATGATAAATTCAGGAAAAATCAAGCCCACCCCACCAAGAGATAAACACATCAGTCCCATCAAGAAAAGATTAGAACCAACCCATTTTGCAAGACCTTCTTTATCTCTAACTTTATCAGGGCCATACCCTGCTATAATTTCTACCATCTTATAAAATCTAATCAAGTACCCTATTGCCAACAAGTGCAACCCGACAAAAATCATGATTAAAGAAAATGCCATTTCCATATTATCTCGTTCTAGTTTAAAATATTTGAAATTTATAAGTATTTTCCATCTGTATTTATTATGCCGAAACAAAAAGAAAAAAATCCTGCCTGCAATTTAAATCCGCAGAATCACAGAGCAAATAACGTTTCTAATAATAAAAATACTTTATCGGCAATAAAAGAAGATTTACTAAAACTCAAAAACCCGCAACAAGCAAAAATCCTGCAAAGATTCTTTAAAACCAAAAAAGGAGAATATGGCGAGGGAGATATTTTCCTGGGAATCAAAGTCCCTTGCCAGAGAAAAATATCGAAAAAATATCCTCTTTTATCATTGGAAAATCTGCAAAAATTGCTTTCAGGAAATATACACGAGGAGCAATTGACTGCTTTATTTATACTTATTATCCAATACAAAAAATCAGATGAAAGTGGCAAAAGAAAAATAGTTGATTTTTACTTGAGCAATACAAAAAACATAAACAACTGGGATTTGGTTGACAGGCTGTAAAACAACACAATCATAAAATAATCAACAACCCGCCATATGCCCACAATTCATCTCAATCACAATCATTTTTTCAAAATTTTCAACCATTGACCCAATT
>DAOVUW010000025.1 GCA_030632385.1 Candidatus Nanohalarchaeota archaeon | reverse complement strand
TCTGAATCTGATTTTTTATCATTGCATTTTTCACATACAAACGATACACAAAATTTTCTAAATCAAGATCGAATTCAAAAAATCAAGAAAAATGCTATTGTCATAAACACAGCGCCAATGGAATTGGTGGATATCTACGCTTTGGAAATAAGATTAAAAGCAAAAGATATTACTTTCATTTTAGATCACTCCGATGAAATGACAAAAGAGAATCTCGAAAGGCTTTCAAAATATGCCAACTGCATAATTTACCCACCGATTGGTTGTATAACAAAAGAAGCAGAAATTAACAAACAAGAAATTTTTATTGGAAATATAGAAAACTTTCTTCAAGGATTACCAACAAACAAAGTTAATTAATTCTTGGTAATAGAACTTAAAATTCTTTTGATTTAAAACATTTGCTGTTGCTCGCCAGAATTTCTTTTCAGAGAATTTATTTTAATCACAGAAGTTATCTTCCATCTCTATATTTTCAATTTCACAATTGTTCAATTCTCGCAACACTTGTCCGAAGCATAGCATCCACAAGAACTAATGCAACCATTGATTCTGCAACAGGCACAATTCTGGGACAAATGCACGGATCATGCCTTCCTTTGATCTGTATATTTTTTTTATTTCCTGAAACATCCATTGCAATCTGTTCTTTTAAGATAGATGGCGTTGGCTTTACAGCAATCCTTATGATGATGTCTTCGCCGTTTGATATCCCTCCGATTATTCCTCCTGTGTGATTTGTTTCATAATGCAACTTATTTTTTTTATCTTTGTAAAAAACGTCATTATTTTGAGAGCCCTTTAGATTAGAGACATTGAATCCTTCTCCGATTTCTACACCTTTAACAGCGCCTATTGACATGAGAGCTTTTGCCAAATCTGCATCCAGCTTGTCAAAAACAGGAGTGCCTAAATTAAGAGGGGGATTTTTTGCGATAATTTCCACAATGCCTCCGACAGAATCACCCTGCTTTGACATTTCAATAATCTTTTTTTCCATTAGTGCCGCTGCGTTTTTGTCTGCGCATCTTATTGTGTTTTTTTCAATTTCTGTTTCATCAAATGTTTCTGCTCTGATTCCGTAAACCTCTTTTGTATGAGCAATTATTTTTGTATTTTTATATGCTAAAATCTTTTTTGCAACTGCGCCGGCAGCCACTCTTGCAAGTGTTTCTCTGCCCGATGCTCTTCCTCCGCCACGATAATCTCGGATGCCGTATTTTGAAAAAAAAGTAAAATCTGCGGTTCCGGGTCTGAATATGTTTTTTAATGCATCATAACTTTTTGATTTTTGGTCTTTATTATAAACAATCATTGCAATTGGTGTTCCGGTAGTTTTTCCTTCAAACAATCCGGACAATAGTTCTACTTTGTCGCCTTCTTTTCGTGCTGAAGTTATTTTGCTTTGACCCGGCTTTCTCCGGTCAAGGTCTTTTTGGATGTCTGATTCATTCAATTCCAGACCTGACGGGCAACCATCTATAATCAGCCCAAGTGCTTTTCCGTGAGATTCTCCAAATGTTGTTACCTTAAATAATTTTCCAAATATATTTCCTGTCATATTACTTCTCCTATTTTAATTTATTCATTATATTAATAACTTTTTCTGCAACTTCCTGTTTTGAAATAGTGCTGGTGTCTATTTTATAATCAGAAGCAGATTCATATTTTGCTTCTCTTTTTTTTAACATTGTTTTTATTTCCAAAAGCTCATCTTTTTGGGCTGTGAGATTTGGACGCATTGTAGCAGACATAGGGTCTTTTTGCATTCTTTCAAATATCACTTCTGGTTCTGCAATAAGCCAAAATACAATACTGTTTTTTTTTAGATTTTCTGCATTTTCATTTTCCTCTATGGCACCTCCACCAACAGAGATTACAATATTATTATAATTAGATACCTCCTGAATTACTTTTTTTTCAAGTCCTCTGAATTTATCCCATCCATCATCTGCCACTATTTTTGATATGTTTTTTTTTGCCTCTTTTTCAATCAGATCATCAGTATCTATGAATTTGAAATTCAATTTTTTTGCAATGATTTTTCCTGTCCGGGTTTTGCCTGTGCATCTATATCCAATTAAAACAATATTCATATTATCTACCTCAACAAATCTTTTACTGTTTTTTTCATAATGTCTTTGGGCGGTTTTTTGCCTGTGAATAATTCAAAAGATGCAGCGCCCTGGTTGACGAACATCTCGAGTCCTGAAATTATTCTGCAACCTGTATTTTTCGCATCTTTCAAAAATTGGGTTTGGATGGGATTGTAAATAATATCCATAACCAAAAGATTTTTTGCAAGAAAATCTTTTTTAAAAGGTGTTTGATCTGTTTTTGGATACATCCCTACGGGTATTGTATTTACCAAAATATCATATCCTTTTATGAGTTGAACGGTTGCTTCATTTATAGACATACTGCTTGCCTTGCTTTTCCAGTGCTGATTGAGTTCGCCTGCCAACAGCATGCCTTTTTCCACACTGCGATTTAAGATCAATACCTCTGCTCCTTTATTTAGCAGACCAAAACATATTGCTCTTGAAGCCCCGCCTGCGCCAAGCACAATTGCTTTTTTGTCTTTTATTTTTATTTTTTCTTCCAGTGCCTCTATTGCGCCGATGTAATCTGTATTGTATCCTTTGAGTATGTTGTTTTCATTTACGATTGTATTGACTGCGCCTATCTTTTTTGCGACAGGTTCTATTTGGTCTAAATATGCAATTACCTCTGTCTTGTAAGGTATTGTTACATTATATCCTCTAATATTTAATGCCAGCATAGATTTTATAGCACCACCCAAATCTTCTACACCAAATGCCAAATAAACATAATTTAATGAGTTTTTCAAAAAAGCTGCATTGTGCATTGGTGGAGACATGCTATGCTCTATTGGTTTTCCAATAACGCCGATGAGTTTTGTTTTTGAATCAATCATATTATTAATTTGTTTATATCTTTCATAAGCCCTATATTTATTTGTCCAGAGGCAGATTCTTTGCCTTTTTTAAGAGAGGCAAATGTAAAGAAACTTCCGTGTTGCATGCACAATATCCTACTCAATATTCCTTTTTCGCCCATACAAAAAGAAACAATTTTTATTTTCTTGCTCAAAATACTTTTTGAATTCTCGAGAAATTCAAGGATTATTATATTGTCTATATCTTTTTTTGCCATTGTAACTATTTTCACAACAAAAGGCTTTTTTACAGCACATTTCTGGAGAATTTCTGTCAACTCATCTAACTCTGGTGTTTTTTTAAAATTATGATAAGAGCATATGATTTTACTTTCTATATTTTTAAATGCGCTAAAATCTGCATCATATTCAATATCAATGTAATCTGCTCCAAACATTGCTGCTTTTTTGAGCAGCAAAAGACGCTCTTTTTCTTCTTTGTCAAAATAACCGCCTTCTTTTTTTCTCCTGCATGTGGCGATTTTCGGAAGATTTGTTGTATTTAAAAGAAGTTTCAAATCTTCCTCTGTCAAAGATTTAAAATAATCCAGACGCAATTCTACTACATCTGCCTCAAGCATTTTTGCATTTTTTATATCCTTTATTGCTTCATCTGTTTTTTTTGATATTATCGGTACAACAATCATTTTATCATTCTCCTGCCATATATTTAAGCACTTCAAAAAAGGAAGGATATGTTTTTGAAACGCAACCTTCCTTTTTTATAATCATTCCTTTTGTTTTCAAACCCATGATTCCAAAACACATAGCTATCCTGTGGTCATCATAAGTATCAATTACCGCGCCATACGGTTTTCCTCCCTCTATTATCATACCATCCGGGAGTTCTTCTGCATTTATGCCTGTCTTTTTTAATTCTGTTACTGTTGCTTTTATCCTGTCGCTTTCTTTAATACGTAAGTTTGAAACATTTATAATTTTCGTTTTGCCTTTTGCAAATGCCGCAACAATTGCAAGACTCATCGCAACATCAGGCATGTGATTCATATCAATTAGAGGAATTGCATTTAATTTTCTTCCTGTTATTTCTATCCAGTCATTCCCTTGTTTTTTCAAACAACCCATCTTTTCAAGTGCATTGACAAAATCCTTATCTCCCTGAGCAGAATTTGGATTAATTCGAGTAACTTTTATTCTGCTTCCTGTTATTGCTGCTGCTGCAAAAAGATAAGACACTCCTGAAAAATCTCCTTCAACAACATAATCGCGAGCAGAATAACCTTTGCCTGCTTTAACAATAAATTGAGAATAATTTTTGTTTTCAACATCAATCCCAAATTCACGCATAGTGTCTATTGTCATATCTATATATGGTTTTGAGGTAAGTTCGCCAATTGTATTTATTACAACATCTTTTTTTGCATAAGGTGCAGAAAGTAGGATTGATGTAAAATACTGCGAACTTTTGTCTCCTTTCATATTTGTAACACCGCCATTGATTCCTCCACCTTCAATTAAAAGAGGTGGACAACCATTATTTTTTATGGATTTTGCATTTACTCCCAATGGCTTTAAGGCGACAAGTAAATCCTGAATTGGGCGTTCATTCATTCGTTTATTTCCTCTAATTATAGTTTTTCCGCTTTTTGTTAATGCACAGGCAGTTGTTAAAAATCTCATTGCAGTTCCTGCATTTCCGATAAATAGTTCTTTTTCAGGCAAATTAAATTTTCCGCCTTTGCCCCAAATAATATAACTATTGTCTTTTTTCTCGATATCTATTCCCAGTTGCCTTAATGCTTCTTCCATGTATGCAGTATCATCGCTTTGAAGAGTATTTGTAATTTGGGATTTGCCATCTGAAAGAGCCCCAATTAATAAAGCACGATTTGTGTAACTTTTTGACGGAGGTGCATTTATCGTTCTGTCAAATGGTTTTTTAAGAGGTGTTATTTCAATCATATTTTTTCCATATTTTTCTGCTGTATTTTTTTAGATTCCAAAATAATTTCAATGATTATTTTTTCTATAAAATCAGGATTTAAATCTCTTTGCACTGCTTTTTTTCTTATCTTTTCAATAACTTCTTTTTCTCTTATCTCCTGATTTATAGAGATATTTTGACTTTGTTTTATTGTGGCAATTTTTGGCATTAAAGACAAACGTTCAGATATTATGTTGAGGAGTTCTTCGTCAGCTTCATCTATTTTTTCTCTTAAATCATCGAGTTCCATTTTATTTCTCTTTAATAGTTTCATCTATTTTCATTCCAAAATGCCTGCCTGCGTTTTCTGTATATGCTATCACTTCATCGCCGATTTTTAAATTAACAAGAGATATTGGTTTTCCGCTTGGCTTTACAAATCTTATGGTTTCTGCATTCTGCAAAATAAGCGATATTTTTTTGTCATCTAAAACAGCTTCGACAAGCATCATCGGACGCCTTTCTGTCTTGTTTCTACCGACGATTGCTTCCTGCGCATTTCCTTTTGAATCAACAACAAGCACTTTATCTCCTGTTTCTATTTCTGATAAATATCTTGTCTTATTGTCTGAAACTCGAACATAAGCATGCACTGCTCCCGCATTCACTCTAAAAGGTCTTGCTGCAACATAAGGATTTTCAACGCTTTCAGAATGAATTAAAAACATGCCTGAACTACTGTTTCCAACAAGCATTCCTTGTCCTTCTTCCATATTTGTGCATGTATCTATGCAAACCCTATCTCCTGAACCAACAGGGTCTATTTTTGTTATTTTTGCTTTTACTAAAGAAATCTGCTCCTGAATTTCCTTTACAAGCCGACCTGTTTTTTTTATTTCATTTAAATTAGTTGTCGATAAAAGAATTCCATTTACTCCTTTTTCCAAAATTTCAAGCGCTACTTTTGCTTCCTTTGCACTCTCCACATTTGCAATGATATCTACAGATTGAGCAATCAGGTTCTCAAGAGGTATTATCGACCAATCTCTTGTCTTTAAGATTATGGATTTTGTCTTGTCTATTTTTGCTGCATCAAGTTCGTCTTTCTTGCTTTTAATTTCCATAGCAATGACATCTTTGTTGAATTTGATATCTCCGTCTTCAGATATTGTCTTTATCAAACCCAGTTCTTTTACTTTCTTTGAATATCCTTTTTCAACCAGAACAGCATCGGCACCTGATTCAATCGCAGTTGTAACTATTTTTTTGTCCCACTTTCTTGCATCAATCCAGTATTTTTTCATTTAGCTCACCCCATTATTTTTATTGCCTCTTCTGCATTTTTACCTTTGTGAACAATCATGCAGACTGCTTTTATGAAATTTACAGGGTCTTTGTGCTGGAATGAATTTCGTCCCATGGCAACTCCAGCAGCACCTCCCAAAATAGCTCCTTCAACCATTTTTAGTGTATCTATATCTTCTCCTTTCGAGCCTCCGGCAATTACTACCGGCACGCCCATTGCTCCATCCACAACTTCTTTAAATGTTTCGGGACTGCCTGTATAATTTGTCTTGATGATATCTGCGCCAAGTTCTGCTGCAATTCTTACTGCATGTTTCACAACACCTACATCATACGAATCTTTTATATTCGGACCTCTTGGGTACATCATTGCCAGAAGAGGCATACCCCATTCTATGCATTTTTGCGATACACTCCCGAGATCTTTTATCATTTTCGATTCATCTGCTGCGCCAATATTAATATGCACTGAAACCGCATCTGCTCCTATTTTTATTGCCTGTTCCACCGAAGATGTGAGAACCTTTGTATTTGGATCAAGCGAAAGTGTCGTGCTTGAAGAGAGATGTAAAATAAGACCGATGTCTTTTCCATAACCTCTGTGACCATGCAAAGACAAACCAATATGTCCCAGAACTGCATTTGCTCCTCCTTCAGCAACCTTGTCAACTGTTTTTCCAATATCTAAAAGACCCTCACACGGACCTATAGTTACGCCATGATCAACTGGAATAATCACCATTTTTTTAGTTGCTCTGTCCATTATTCTTTCTATTCTTATTGTTTTTCCTATCATATTCAATTCACCTTGTGCCCAAAGCAGTAGTCCATCATATATTTAAAAACTAAAAAAGCCTCCTCTTGAAAAAAAGAAGCTTGCTTTAACTAAAATAATAAAATGATAGAATAAAAAATAAATTTGACCATAGAGCGACATACTTTCTGATTGAATTTATTTTCATATTTTTCACTGCTTTGAATTTTATATATTCATTTTAAACAATTCATATTTATATATTTTTGGGTGATATTGCTTGTTGTGTAGCTTCATGACATTTGTCCCTTTTTAGTGAATTACTCCACAGCATAGCTGTATGGCTTCCAAATCGACCATTACAATAACATTGTTTTTAATTTGGCCAATCACAGCAGAGCTGTGGGGATTTCTTTTAGATTAAAAAAAAATATCTATTAATATTGGCATTTACAGAAACAGTACTTATATTTTTCAATCAAAAAATTTCTTTTGGAAATCTTGAATTTTTATGATTGATGTTTATTCAAAAGACAATCAGATAAAAATTCAAAATATAAAACAATTTTCTATCAAAATATAATTGGTTTTTTGATGTTTTTACCATTTATTTTTATCAATAAATACAAAAATTATTAATGAATACTGTTTAATTTTTTTATTCATGTTCTGTTTATTAATTGATATTTATAATCTTTTCTTAAACATTTAAAACACAAAATCAATTATTTCTTTTTTTCTTTTGTTTTAATAAAGGATTTTACGATTTGAACAATTTGAGTTAATTCAGATTTTTCAAGATTTATTCTTTCTTTTGAAAAAAGCACCTCTACATCATCTTCATCTTTTGGAACGCAATTCAAAATAGCAATTATGTAATCTTCTTTAAGTTTTGAGATTTCATTAGCTAATTTTTCAGCTATTTCTTTTTTATTTTTTTCATTAAACTGTGAAGTTGTTTTTGCCAAATAATCCAAAGTTATCATCTGCATACGACTCAAAGGAGCTTCTTGGGTTGATTCTCTTTTTTTTATTATTTCAAATGCATCCAGATTTGTTATTGTTTTTTCTTCAATTACATCCATAATCTTAATTAAATTTTGCATCAAGTTGTATTTTTTTGCCCATGGTTGTTTTCAAATAAATATTTTTTATATTTTGTGTTCCATGAGGAAATTTGTTTTTCAATACATTCATTATTGTACGATAATTGTCTATCAATATTTTATCGTCTGCTTTTTCTTTTCCTATTGCAAATTGAATTGCATTATTTTGATTAGAAAGAATGATTACACTATTCTTTAATTTTTCAATTACTGGTTTTGGATCTACTGTCGGAACCAAAGGCATAGGCATCTTTCCCAAAGGACCCAAAGTTCGACCCATGGATTTTGCAATCCTTAGCATATATTCGGGTTCTGCAATCAGATAATCATAAGATTTTGAAAATTTCTTTATCTTTTTTTTATCTTTTTCCAAATCACTATATTGCTTTTCATTAAATACTTCATCAGCTGTATTTTTTGCACTGATGGATAAATTTTTTCCTATTACAAAAACAATTTTCTTTAATCCTGCATTATTATCAAGATGTATTGTTTCCTTTATTTTATTTTCCTGCTTTTTAAAATCCATCTGCTTAACAGCAATGCATACATCTATGGTTTGGTTGAATTTTTTACCGCCATTGTGTTCTTTAGCTAATTTAACTGCTTCTTCCGGTTTGTATTTTTTTATAAATATTGCTTTGTCAGGCATTTCTTTTTTTTTCTTGTTTTGGATTTCTTTTTTCATCTTCTCAATCCTCTTGTTCTTTTTCCTGCACTGCTTAATCCTCTGAAAACTCTTCTGGTATGTGTTGTTCGACAAATCCAGTTTATTTTGTTATCAAGCATAATCTGGATATGTGTTGGATCAACCATAATCACTTCATACCATTTGTATCTTCCATCTTCTGCAAGATAATATGAATTTAATACTTCTAAATTAGGATATTTTTTGTTTGCTCTTTGCTCTGCCATCAATTGCTTTGATTTGCCGAAAGTAAAATGTACAAAACCATAGTTTTTAGGTTTTCTCCCTTTTGCAATACTATCCTTCGGTCTTTTTCTTCCTCCTTTATTGATTCTTGTCTGGAGAACAACATATCCTTGTTTTGCCCGATAACCCAAGCTTCTTGCCCGATCGATTCTTGTTGGATTGTCCACACGCAAAACAGCTGGATTTTTTCTCAAATCAATCAATTTTTCTTTCCATAAATGACCAAGGTTTTTCTTTGGATTTAGCCATAAGTTCCTGATATATTTTCCTGCTGCGCTCATAATTAATCATTATTTTTAGGTTTTTCTTTTTTCTCTTTTATTTTTTTTGGTTCTTCTTTTTCTTTCATTCTTTTTGGATTTTTTAAATCCAATTCAATAATCTGAACATTAGATGGATTTAGAGGCACAAAAATATCTGCTCCTTTTTCTCCTTTTTTCTTTATTTCTTCAACATATACTTTTGTATTTTTTATGTTGACCTCTCTTACCGTCCCTTCCTTGTTTTTAAAATCGCCATTCATGACTCTTATTTTATCTCCTTTAATGACAATGATGTTTTTTCTTTTAACATCAGTTCTCAAAAATTTTGACAAATTGCATCGCATAAATTTTTTTTTGATATGCAAAGGAGCATTATATCTGTATTTTCTTTGCTTTCGTCTTTGACTACTGGATATCCATAAACTTGAAAATTTTGCTTTCATATTTTCCCTTAATAGTAACTTTATTGTATAATGGCAATATATTTAAAAACATATTGGCAAAGTGCCAAAAAAAACAAGTGAAGTTTCCTTATATGTACTTTTAGTTTCAATGTTTTTTCTTATTATTTTATAACTTATGCAAAATAAAAGAGTCCTACACAACTTACTACTTTTAATGCATAAAAATATCAGATGTAAAAAAACCATTTTACACACAATAAATATCCTGCAAATCAATTTTCTATATTATGAATGACTGCTAATGCAAATTCCTCTATTGCATTTGGACCTTTTCCTGTGATGATTTTTTTGTCAACAACAACGTCTTTCTTTACATAAATTGCTCCTTTTGAATTCAAATATTCCTTTCCACTGCCAAAAACAGTAGCTCTTTGCCCTGCCAAAAGATTTGCTCCTGCAAGAATTTTTGGTGCTATGCATATTGCTCCGATTGTTTTGTTAAGT
>DAOVUW010000067.1 GCA_030632385.1 Candidatus Nanohalarchaeota archaeon | reverse complement strand
GTGGGCATAACACCCAATGAAGCAGTGCTTCATAAATTAAGGCAGGAGTGCCTAATTGGATTGATGTTTAGAAAAAGTGATTGAAATGGATAATAAGAAATATATATTAAATTCACCATGCAATAATATCCGGATACTACAAAATAAATATTATGCCAAAAGATTTATATATTTTATGAATATATATTCATAATTATATGAGGAAATATTATGCCAAATAGAGATCAAACAGGACCGTATGACGGAGACGGAAAACGAACAGGAAGACAGTTAGGAGACTGCGAAGAAACCGATGAAGAAAAGAAAAAGCGGAAAGAAGAAGAAAAAAAAGAGTAAAAAACTGTAAAAAAAGATAAATCTGTTAAAGAGATTTAATGTCGCTTGTTGTAAGATAGAAGATGTGGAATATACTCTTCAAGACCACAATCAATAATGCGCGACTCTGTTGCAAAAGAAGAAGAGTCTAAGGTAATTCAGACTCTTCTTACTTTAAATACAGGAATAGAAATTCATAATTAAATTTTAATCAAGTCAATATATTCCTTCAACCCGTCAAAATACGCATCAATATCGGTTTTGTCATTATACAAATACAAAGACGCTCGTAGTGATGCTTTTGTTTTGGTTTTATTGTACCAGCTATGCATACAATGAGCACCGTCGCGAACCATTATGTTTTTTACTTCATCAAGATACACCGCTATTTCATGAGAATTAATATCTTCAACAACTATGTTTGTAATTCCGCTTCTTTTTTTTGGATCATTAGGACCAATTATTTTGATATTTTCGAGTTGTTTTATTTTTTCATCAAGATGTAGATTCAGGTCATTTAAATATTTTTCTATTTTTTCCATTCCGATATTGGATAAATAGTTTGCAGCTTCTCCAAGTCCGATAATGCCCGCATAGTCCTGCAGTCCTGCCTCAAATTTTTCAGGAATTTCAAGAAAAGTAATTTCATCGTCATCTACAGTTTCAACAGTATCTCCTCCAACAATAAATGGATTTAATTCATTCAATAGTTCTTCTTTTCCATACAGTACGCCTGTTCCTGTAGGTCCACACATTTTATGCCCTGAAAAAGCAAGAAAATCAATATCTGATTTTTCAACATCAACCTTGGTGTGCGGAATGCTTTGAGCCCCGTCAAGAAGTACAACTGCATTATTATCATGGGCAATTTGGATAATATCATCAACTGGGTTTTTGTATCCGTCGATGTTTGAAACATGATTCAGTGCTACTAATTTTATGTTTTTTTCATTTTCCATCAATTCTTTGAATTTTTCAATATCAAATGTTCCGTCTGTTTTTGATTCAATTTTTTTATATCCTGCAATTTTATTTTTACTCATCAAAATCCATGGGATAAGATTAGAATTGTGTTCTTTATCTGTTGTAAGTACGATATCTTCGGGTTTGAATTTAAAACTTTTTGCGACTAGATTTATTGATTCAGTGGTATTTTTTGTAAAAATAACTTGATTTGGATTTTTTGCTCCGATAAAAGCAGAGATATTTTCTCTTGCTTTTGCAACTTCTTCTGTGGTTCTTGATGAGAATTTATGCGCTGACCTTCCACCACATCCACTGTATTGTGTGTAGTATTCAACCATTTTATCAATGACACATTGCGGTTTTAGAGACATACAGGCAGAATCCAGATAGACTACAGGCATGCCGTCAATTTCCTGATTCAGGCACGGAAAATCTTTTTTTAAGTTCATGATTATTAGATATAAGGAATTTTTAAAAATTGTATGTGTTGAATAAACGTAAAAGTAATAAATATATATTGTAATAAATAGTATGTTCGATATATTTTTAATCCAAAGGGAAAATAAGGGAAAGCCCATTATAGATAAAAAAGAATATTACGATGTTATTTTATCCAATAAAAAATCAGATCACAATAATAAATTCTATTGGATCAATTGCCTTAATCCAACTGAAGAAGAGTTGAAGATTTTATCTGATATTACAGGAATAAAAAAATATCACTTCAGCGATGTTCTGCTTGATACAGAAAGAGCCACAATAAGCAAAGGAAAATGGCTTTTTATAAGTTACAGTGCAGTAAATATGGCATTGGACAATACGACGTCACTGGGTATTTTCTCATATAAAAATGTTTTAATAACAATCGAGAAAGAACCAATAAGATCAATAAATAAATACAAATATATTTTAGCAGAAAAAAAAAGAACTTCTGTTTTTTACGAAGGAAAAAGTTCTTTTATCTATCATATTTTTGATGGAATTGATGATGATTTCAGGAAAAAAATAAATTCAGAAATGAAGAAAATAAAAAAAATGGAAGAAGGCGGTTTTAAAAGTTCTCCAAAAAAAAATGAAGAAATATACGAATCTATTGTAAATCACATATATTTGCAAAATGCACTGTCTTCAAATTTAGAAGTACTAAATGCCATAAGGAAAGGAAAATTAGCTGAATTTCGCAAATTGAAAGATAATTTTCTTGAACTTTACGAAGATCAAAAAGAATTGCTTTATATGGAAAAAATACAAAAGGACATAACGAATACGCTTTTTGAGTTTTATTCCTCCTCTTCAATGCACGAAATGAATGAAACAATGAAAAAAATTACTGGCTGGGGTTTTATAATTCTTCTTCCAACACTTCTTGCAAGTATCTACGGAATGAATTTCAGAGTCATTCCATTCTCGCAAGGGACTGATGCTTTTCTTTATATGAATGTTGTGATGTTCCTTATGATGGTAGGGCAATATTTGTTTTTGAGAAAAATCAAATGGTTATAATTTTGAATGATTACAATGGACAATATCATAAATATTGGAAATAAAGTGCCTCATGCAACTCATGCTTTTTTTACGATGAAAAAACAAGCGAAAACAAAATTTATTCCTATAATATTTTTTTTGTCTCTGATATTTATAGGAGTTGCTTTTTTTATTCAGTCTAATTATTTTGACAATAACGAAAATAAGGAATCTATAACGAATATATTTACCAAAAGCAATGTTTCTATAGTGGAGAATATTCTGCAAGAATACCATGAAGACCATATTTATAGTATCACCGATTTTTTTGTGTGTGGGGATATGTCGATGGAATTGTGGAATATTCTTAAATCAAAAGGATTTGATTCAAAAATAAAGATAGGAAATGTCGACAATAATACAATAGGCGAAGAATTGAATTTCACGCAATACAATCATGCATGGGTGATGGCAAAAATAGACAACGAGTGGTTTGCGCTCGAAACAACAGGAGGATTTATTGCAGATGAAGCAAAATACCCGTTGTATTACAGAAAAACAATTGAATTTAGCACCCCTTTTGGATTTAAAAACTATCTGGATTTAATAAAAAAATACAATGTTGAGAAAAATATCAGTGAAAGCATTTATGAATTATGCAATGAATACTATAATGCTTATTCAAAAGAGTACAATTATCATAATTCATTGATTAGGGAATGGAATGAAAAATATGCGAGCAAGGTATCTTCAAAAGAAGCGATTTTATTTAGCGAAAAAATAGATGGACAAAATATAATTGTGGAAGAAAAAGAAAATATTTACGAAGGATGCAGTTTAACCATAATTCATCTACAAAGTACAATGAATGAAACCTATGAAATGATTTTAAATATTGATTCATAATATATTTCTTTTGATTTTTGCAATAAAGAGAGATTAAACTTGCAAAACAACATGCTATTGATTGATTAACAATAACAAAATGTGCAAAACAGTTGCATAATTTTTTAAATATAATAATTATCTATTTACTAAATTATGAAAGGAACACAAATGATATTAAAGACTCTTAAGGCTCATGGCGTAAATACTACTTTCGGATATCCTGGTGGTTCTGTCATTCCTTTATTTGATACTGTGTATGGTGATGATGAATTCAGGAATATTCTTGTCCGTCACGAGCAGGCAGCTGTGCATGCTGCAGATGGATATGCCCGAGTAAAAGGAGATGTTGGTGTTGCAATCGCTACAAGCGGTCCGGGATCAACAAATACAGTAACCGGACTTGCGACAGCATATTATGATTCTTCTCCTGTTGTGGTTTTTGGAGGACAGGTTTCATTGGGTCTTCTTGGAAAAGATGCTTTCCAGGAATCGGATATGATGGGTGTAACTCTTCCGATAACAAAACACAATTTCCAGATAAGAGATGCAAATGATGCAGAATCAACAATAACAAAAGCAATAAAAATAGCCTCAAGCAGAAGACCAGGTCCTGTTTATATCGAGATTCCAAAAGAAAGCCAGATAGATGAAGTTACAAAATCAAATTCAGGAAAGATAAAAGTTCTTAATTGCGAACCACTTCCGCGGGTAACTCCTGAAAAAATCAAAAAAACAGCAGATTGCCTGCTTAATGCAGATGCACCTGTTTTAATTATAGGCGGAGGAGTCATGTCTTCAAATACATACAAAGAAGCGCTTGAACTTGTATAGTTACTCAGCATTCCTGTTGTGGCAACACGTAGGAGGAAGGGAGTCATTCCCGAGAATCATCCTCTTTATCTTGGTAGGCTCGGCATG
>DAOVUW010000011.1 GCA_030632385.1 Candidatus Nanohalarchaeota archaeon | reverse complement strand
CTTTCCTCTTATTTTATCATGAGGAATTTTAATTATATTCATAGGACTGAAATATACAGTATCATTCAGACATAATAAACTCATCTCTGTTTTTTTATATAAAATCCCTTTATATAATTTATTATTCACTTCTTCGATATCTTTTGGCTGTTTTTTAAATTTACAAAAAATGCACTCTGTATGCCCATCTAAAACATTGACGCGATTTGCAGATGAAGAGACTTCAAGAGGATGATCTATAATTTTTCCATTGGAAAAACGCCCCAGTATTTTTTGAGCTTCTGTTTCTATTTTTTCTTCCTCTTCTCCAATATAAGGAAGAATATTATCAAGAATATCAAATGAAGCAACACCTCCTCTTCCTGCTCCGCTTAATGCCTGCATGGTTGTTACAATAATTTTTTCAATTCCAAATGCATCGTCCAATGGTTTTAAAGACAGAGCAAGCTGTATTACAGAACAATTTGGATTTGTGATGATTGCGCCTTTCCATCCTCGATTTTTCTTCTGCATTTCTATCATTGAGAGATGCTCTGGATTTACTTCTCCAATCAATAAAGGAACATCCTTATCCATTCTGTGTGCAGATGCATTTGAGCAAACAATAAATCCTGCTTCTGCACATTTTGTCTCAATATCTTCTGCCAAATCTCCCGGTAACGCGCTAAATATTATTTTTACATTATTTTTTTTTATTTCCTCAATTTGTGTGTTCCGAACAATTAAATCGGCTACTCTTCCCGGCATGGGTGAGTCCAATGCCCAATCGCACACATCTAAATATTTTCGTCCCGCAGATTTTTGCGATGCGGTAAGCATTTTTACCTCAAAAAAAGGATGATTTTCTAAAAAGGCAATAAATCTCTGCCCGACCATTCCTGTCGCTCCCATTATTCCAACATTAACTTTTTCCATATTTTTTACCTTTATTATTATTTATCAATTCATTATGCAAAGCAATAACTGCTTTTTTTACATCATTATCATTTACCACAAAAGTTATATTTATTTCTGATGCTCCCTGTGAAATCATTTCAACATTTATTTTATTATTTCCCAAAACAGTAAATATTTTTCCTGCAATTCCATATCTATGTTTTAGAGCTTCCCCGACAACACAGATAATTGATTTATTTTTTTCCAATGAAACAGAAGAAAATTTGCTTAATTTTTTGATTATATTTTGTATTTTTTCTTTTGGTTCATATTCATTTACCGACAATGAAATATTGACTTCAGAAGTCGAGACCATGTCGATGGGAATTTCTTCTTCTTCAAAAATTGTAAATACTTTTGCAAGAAAGCCATGAGTATTGAGCATCCTTGTAGAGTAAATATTCAGCAGAACAACATTTTTCTTTGATGAAATAGAGAGGATATTTTTATTATCTTCAGGCATCTTTTTGAAAATCTTTGTAAAAGAATCTGTATTGAAGGAATTTATTACTTTTACGCAAATATTTTTTTCCATTGCAGGCTCTATTGTTTTTGGATGCAGTACATAAGCTCCGAAAAAAGCAAGTTCGCTGATTTCATTAAAATCCATTTGCCTGATGACTTTTGCATCCTTTACTATTCGCGGATCTGCTGTCATTATTCCGTCTACATCTGTGTATATTTGTATCTCTTCTGCATCCAGCGCATTTCCCAAAAGAGAGGCAATGTAATCTGAACTGCTTCTTCCCAATGTTGTTGTTTTGTTGTCTATTGTTGTTCCGATAAAACCAGTAAAAACAATTATATTTTCATCTAAAATAGGCAAAATTCTTTTCTTTAATACAGGGTATGTTTTGTCAAATAGAACATCAGCATTATTGAAATTAGCATTTGTGAAAATAAGATTATCATTGCCGCAAAGTATTTTTGTTTTGTAATCCATCTGTTTTATTGCGCGAGATAAAATAAATGCGGAAAATATTTCCCCAAAACCTAAAATATGGTCAACATCTTCAGGACTTGCATTTTTTTGCTGTTGTGACAGAATTAATCTTTTTTCAAGATTGTCGCAAAATGTCTTTAATTGTTTTTTATCTTTTTGGGTCGGTGTTTTTATTTCCTCTAATATATTCAGATAACGCAGATATACTTCATTGACTGTTTTTTCAATATTTACTGCATCTATGTTTTTGATTGTGTCGATAAGAAAATTGGTTGTGTCTCCTATTGCAGAAACCACTACAACAACATTGCCCTGTTTCTTGAGTTCAGTCGTTATAGTTGCAGCATTTTTGATTCTTTTGGCATCCTTAAGTGACGTTCCTCCGAATTTTGCGATAATTACCATATTTTTGCATTTATTATTCTTTTTGCCGCTTCCTTTGTCTTTTCAATAGAAGGCACAAGCGCAACTCTCACATAATCATTTCCTGGATTTATCCCATCATTGGATGTAGCAAAAATCTCTCCCGGCGATACAAGAATACCGCATTCTTTTAGCAGTTGTTTTGCAAATTCCGCTCCTGTTTTGTTTTTTGCTCTCTGCCATAAGTAAAATGTCGCTTTTGGAATATTTGTTTCAAAGCCAATTTTGTAGAATGCATTAATCAAAATATCTCTTTTTTCCCGGTATTCCTTTCTCATGATTTTAACATGGTTTTCGTCGCTCAATGCTGTAATTGCTGCTTCCTGAATAAAATTCGGCGTTCCTGAATCAATATTTGCTTTTAGCTTCTTGAATGCAGATATTATTCTCTCATCGCCCGCAGCCCATCCAATACGATAACCCGTCATTGCACTTCGCTTTGAGAAAGAGTTAAAGACAACAACACCTTCTGTTTCTATTTCAAGTAGACTGATAGATGGTTCATCAAAATATATTTCACTGTATGGCTCATCAGATGCCAAAATTATATTATTTTTATGACAAAAAGCCACTGCCTTTTTGTAAAAATCTTTTGTCGCAATCTGGCTTGTTGGATTATTTGGATAATTGATCCACATTATTTTTGCTTTTTTCAAGACAGTTGCCGATATTTTATCAAAATCCGGATAAAAATTATTTTCTTTTGTCAGATTCATAAAATGCACTTTTCCACCTGCAAATATTGTACCTCGCTCATAAGGCGGATAACCCGGATTTGGACAAAGAACTATGTCTCCGGGATTTAAAAAAGCCAGAGGAAAATTAAAGATTGATTCTTTTGAACCCAGATTGGACAAAATCTGTGTTTTTGGAGTTAAGGTAACATTGAATCTTTTTTTTGTGTATTTGCAAATAGCATCAATATATTCTGCACTGCCTAAAGTAAGAGGATAACCGGAACATTTATGCTTGTCAATTGCTTTTTTTGCTGATTCTCTTATAAATTCGGGCGTTGGAATTGTAGGATCTCCAATGCCAAAATCAATTATATCCACTCCTTTTTTTATCAATTCATTTTTGATTTTATCCAATTCATCAAATGCGTAACCGCCTATTGCTTTAACTTTGTTATTTGCTTCTATTTTCATACTTGCCATTCCCCCCTAAATACAAATTCCGCAGGACCACTCATATAAACGCAGTTGTCTACTTCATTCCACTCAATATCTAAATATCCTCCTTTTAACTCAACCTTTACTCTTCTGTTTGTTTTGTTATTTAAAACACAGGCAACAACAGAAGCGCATGCTCCAGTACCGCACGAAAGTGTTTCTCCAACGCCTCTTTCCCAGCCTCTCATCCGGATGTTGTTTTCGTCAATTACTTTTATAAATTCAGCATTTATCCTCTCAGGAAACATCTTATGATTTTCCAATACTTTTCCTGTTTCAATAAATTCATCAAAATTTATATCCTCTACAAAAACAACACAATGAGGATTTCCCATTGAAACGCATGTAATATTGAGTTTAATTTTATCCTCAATAGAAACGGTTTCGTCAATTACTCTTTCTTTTTCAAAAATCACAGGAATTTGTTTTGATTCTAAAATCGGCTCGCCCATATTTACTTTTGCCAGAAAGTTTTTTTCTTCATCACTTATGATTTCAATCTCTTTAATCCCGCTCATTGTTTCAATTTTTAGAATCTTTTTTTTTGCTATGTTGTTGTCATACAAATATCTTGTAATGCATCTTATTGCATTGCCGCACATCTGGGCTTCGCTTCCATCTGAATTAAAAATCCTCATTTTTGCATCTGCAATTTTTGAAGGCATTATCAATACTAATCCATCTGACCCAACACCAAAATGCCTGTTGCTCATTTTTATTGCCAAATTGGTCAAATCAACACATTCTATATTCTCTTCAAAGCAATTGATGTAAACATAATCATTGCCAAGACCGTGCATTTTTGTAAATTTTATCTTCATTTTTTTCACCCTAAAAATTTTCTTATATGCCCTGCTTTTACAACCTCTTCGGCAATAGTTTCAGTCTCTAATTTCATAAGATTCTTCATGATATTTTCCGTCAACTCTTTGTGCTCTTTATCGACATTGTAATCAATCAACCCTAAAGCAAATTCAACTGATTGCAATGCTTCTTTTGGAAAATATTTTAAATTATCTGTATTGAGATACTTGAGGCAATCTGCCAGATCATTATCAAAATTAGGATAAATTGAGCGAATTATTTTGACATCATCCTTGTTCAAAGCACCAAGACCAAGCAGTTCTGGCGGCAGTCCTAGAGAATAAAGTGCTGCAGTAAATGTTATGGCGCGAGGCAGATGCACATCCGCAGTCTTTCTTGAATAGCCAAACAATCCTATATGGAGTTTTCTTTTTCTTCTCTTGGGGATATACAAGGACATTTTATTTATCAATGGCGCCATTACTTTGATTTCCTTCTGGTATTGAGTTGATGTTTTTTCAATTATTTTAATCAGTACCTCTTCATCCACTAGAGTTGGCTCGCATCTTTTTGAATTATTCAGATAATCTATTGCCTTTTTTACGACATTCTCCTCATAATCATATTTAAAAGCAGATTGAATTGTATACGTCTGTATGCTCGGAAATTCTTGAAGTATATTTGCCACATTTGTCGGATTTACATTGCCTCTAAACGGTGCCGAACCAACTCCTATCATAACAGGAATATCTAAAGATAATTTCTGCTCTAGTTTATGCAGTCTTTGAAGAGATACCTTAATGATAAGTGTTGCTGCAAGATTGCCGTAATTAAGTGCTGGGTCGCTTCTGGCAAGCCACACCCTTTGATATCCTTCTGGTTTTTGACTGTCAATATATTCTTTTGTAATCTTATCTGCATCAAGCATTGCTTCTTTTGTCTCGAACAAAGGCATGAGTCTTATTTTGTCAGGGTAAAATCTGCCTATCCATTCTGAAATCTTGACATCTCCATCGATAAGAGAAACATCCTGTTTTCCTGATACAAATCTTTTGTAATACTCTGATATCCGGATCAATGTCTTGGCAGAAGATGTCATCGGAACGCTCACTTCAAACAAGGGCGCAACATCATCTTTGTATATTGCATTGGATATATCAAAACTCCTCGGGATTGACTCCAGCACTTCAAACAATATTTTTGCCTCGTTTTTCTCAACCTCTGGGTTTGGCACTCTCAAAAGCATAAATCTATCTCTTCCCAACCGATTGTTGCTGAAAAAAACAGGATATCTTGTCAGGATTTTTTTTATGACAAAATTATCCACTTCTTTTCCCTCGCAATCCCACAACTGCTCTTTCATATCAAGATTGGAAAAACAATAATATGCTTCCTTTATTTCGTCATCTCCTTCTATTACGACATTGTCTGAAAAAAAAGGAGCCCTTACATTATCCGGGTGCTGTGTGCTCATGCAACGAGCAATATTGTATTTTACCATAATAAATCCTCAAAACTTTGTCTCCTTCTTATTATTCGCGAATTTCCGCCTTTAACTAAAATCTCTGTTGGAAGACGCCTTGAATTATAATTTGAAGCCATTGAAAATCCATAAGCCCCTGCATTGCAAATAGCCAAAATATCACCAGATTTTGTTTTAGGCAAACTTCTATCTTCAATTCCGTCTTCTCCCTGCGTAAAAACATCTCCGCTCTCGCATACATTTCCTGCAACAACCAACTTTTCTTCTTCATCTTCCATATTGCATGCATTCAATATGTGGTGATAGCATCCATACATTGCAGGTCTTATAAGATGATTGAATCCTGTATTGATTCCTACAAAAACATAGTTTGGTGTCGATTTTTTATTCACGACTTTTGCCAATAAAAAACCAGATTCTGCTACAATATATCTTCCGGGCTCCAGGCATAAATATAATTCTTTTCCGTAACTTCGGCAAAAATCATTGAATTTATCTGATATTAATTTCCCAAATTCTATAATGTCCAATTGCTTTTCTTCCGGTCTGTATGGAACTCCAATTCCTCCACCAAAGTCAATAAATTCTAAGTTATCAAATTCTTTGGCAGTCTTGAGCAAAACATCCATTGCAAGCAGGAATTTTGAAGTATCTAAAATACCCGAACCTATATGCTCATGTATCCCAACAATCGTTAAATTGTATCTTTTGGTCATTTGCTTTATTTTATCTATTTTATTGAAATAAATCCCGAATTTTGAATTAGGACCTCCTGTTATGCAATGATCGTGATGACCTGCGCCGACATCAGGATTAATCCTAATAGAAATCTTTGAATTTGGGTTTAATTTTCCGTACTGCTCAATTTGTTCCAATGAACCAATATTTACTAAAATATCATTTTCTATGCAATATTTAAAATCGTCTTCTGAAGCATTATTCCCTGTAAATAATATTTCCTCACTCGAAAAACCTGCTTTTTTGCTTAGATATATTTCTTCAGGACTTACTGCATCAATACAACTGCCTTCATCGTTCAACAACTTCAAAATCTCTATATTTGTATTTGCTTTAGCAGCATAATATAATTTCTTTTTTGGATAAACAATAGCATCTTTTAGTTTATTGTATTGCTCTATAATTTTGTCCTCTTCATACACATATAAAGGACTTGCGTATTTTTCGATCAACTCTTCTGCCAACACGCCGCCCAAATACAATTTGTTGTTTATTGTTTCCATATTTTCTCGCTTAGTTTCATCAAATAATCTTCATTTTTTCCAAAACTTGCTTCAGTTCATTTCGTGTTTCGGTTTTCATTTTGCACAGAGGCAATCTGTAATTCTCATCAATCAGTCCTTTCATTGCCAAAGAAGCTTTTATTGGAATTGGATTTGTCTCAATAAATATAGCCCTCAATAATGGCAATAATTCAAAATGCATTTTTTTTGCATTTTGAATATCTCCTCCAAGTGCATATTTTACCATTTTCGAAATCCATTCAGGAACTAAATTAGAAGCAACTGAAATTACTCCATCTCCTCCAAGACATATAAGCGGAAATGTCATATTGTCATCACCGCTAATGACATTGAATCCATCTGGTCTTTGAGCAATCACATCCATCATCTGCTGCAAATCCCCGGAAGCTTCTTTTACTGCAACAATATTCTTGTTTTGTGCCAGCTTCATCAATGTCTTTGTTTGGACATTGACTCCTGTCCGTCCCTTTATATTATACACCACAACAGGTATTCCTACTTCTGCTACTGCACTAAAATGTTCAAATAACCCCTCTTGTGTTGGTTTATTATAATATGGATTGACGCTCAAAACTGCATCTGCTCCAGCAGATTTTGCAAATTTTGTCAGTTCAACTGCTATTTTTGTGCAGTTTGAGCCAGCTCCTGCAATTATCTTTACTCTGCCATTGGCATATTCAATTGTTTTTTTCACAACTTCTTTATGCTCTTCTTCACTCAATGCAGGACTCTCTCCTGTAGTTCCCATTGGAACTATTCCATCTATGCCACCATCTATGTTATATTCAACCAATTTCTTCAATTGATTATAGTCAACAGAACCGTCTGTTTTAAACGGTGTTACTATTGCTGTAAATACTCCTTTTAATCCCATATTCTATCCCCCTATGTTTTACATTATTATATTATAATTATACTCTTAGCATTATCAAAAGTAATAAAAAAAATAGTACAACTTAACTTTTGACGCACTAAAAATAAGCACGTTTACCTAATTGTTTGATAGTCTTATCTACACATACAATCAAGTTAATGTTAAACATAGTTATTTTTAACAAGTAAATTATATAAATGTTTATTTTAATAATTGTCTTATTCTTTAATAAAAATCTATTTACCCTTCATCAAAGAGACAGATAAATCTCATTTCTTTACTTTTCTATATCCTAAAACAAGCAGGCATGAAATAAGATACCAATAAAAAATCGTCGCAGGCAAAGAAAAAAGATGAGTTGTATCTGAACTTATCTGCATCAGAGGAATGATTGAACTAAAACTATAAGAAGTCAAATACATAGAAGTATAGTCTTTTTGATTAAACTACAATACAATCTCTTTTAATTCATTCAAATCCCCTATCAAATAATCCGGCTTTTTTTTAGCCAGCTCCTCTTTTGTCTGGAAACCCCAGTAAATTGCAATTACAGTTACTTCTGCTTCTCTTCCTGCCTCAATGTCGTGCACCATATCTCCAATATAAATAGTTTCCATGGACGAAAAATTATTTTTTTCCATCAGGCTTTTGATTTCTTTTGTTTTGTCATAAACGCTACCGTGAACGCACACAAAGTATTCTTTCAGACCAAATCGCTCTACTTCTTCTAAAAGCACATCTTGGGGATGCGAACTGAACAACGCCATTTTTATTCCCTTATTCTTCAAATAGTCAAGAATTCCTTTGGTTGAAGGAAATAATTCAGGTTCTTCTGACAAAACAAGCCCTTCCATAAACAGATTATCTATTTCTTCTTTTGGTCTATCTGTGAATTTCCTGTAAAAATCCATATATGGCAATACAAAACTTTCCTTAAACTCATCCGGACTTATTTTGTCTAAGTCAAACTTTTCAAAAACATACATCGTAGTCTCGTAAGTTCGGACTAAATCATTTGACAGGCAACCCACCCAGTCAAAAATTATATTTTTTATCATAATTAATGTAATTCAGATATTAATCCACAATAATATCTTTCATCATATCTTCAATACTGTAAAATCCTTTTTTTCCTTCAATCCATTTTGAAGCAGTAATTGCCCCGTTTGCAAATCCAGCTCTGCCCTTTGCTGTATGTTTGAGTTGGATTTCATCCACAGGCGAATTAAATCCAACAATGTGCGTCCCGGGAATTGTTCCTGCTCGGACACTTGAAATATGCAGTTCTTCCGGCTTTATTTGTCTATCCAACCGCTCAGTTACAATCTCTGTTTTCCTGTCAATGTTTTTGAGCAAAATATCTCCGATTGTTTTGGCTGTTCCCGAAGGGCTATCTTTTTTCTGATTATGGTGCATTTCAATGCCGTATATATCATAATCATCAAAACGGTTAATCAATTTCGAAGCATTGCCCATCATCTTAAAAAACAAATTTACTCCTATTGAAAAATTAGACGCCCAGATAAAACCAATATTGTTCTGCTTAACTATTTCTTTTACAGTATCTATTTTGTCATACCATCCTGTTGTTCCGACAACCATGTTTTTGCCCAATTTTGCAACAGCTTCAATATTTTCCATAATTGCGCCCGGATAAGTAAAATCAATTGCAACATCCACGTCCTTTAAACTTTCTTCATTGATGGCGGCAAAACAAGAAACATCCTGCGGGTCAATAATTGATATGATTTCAATATCCTTTCTTTGTTCAGATAATTGTTTTATCATCCTGCCCATTTTTCCATAACCGATTAAAGCGATTTTTAACATATCAATCAAGTGCAATGAAATATATAAATATTACTGAAAATGGATTTTTTATGTTCTGAATCAATTAGTTTCTAATTTAACCCAACACACATCACATACTCTTTAAAAAAAGCGCATAAGCACTGTTCCCACTCAAAACAATCAATGTAACCAAAATTCCTGCAATTGTAACACCGACTATATTTGCAATCAAGAACTGCCTTGATTTTACTCCGAGCAGAAATGCCGCCAAAGCCCCGCTGTATACTCCCGAACCAGGAAGAGGTATTCCGATAAATACTGCGATTCCTATCGTCCCGTATTTTTCAACATAATGATGCGCTTTGTCTTGTATCTTAAGGACGCATCTTTGATAAATCCTGTCCATGATTTTTATTTTCAGGACATAAGGCAAAAAGAATAGAAGAGAAAAATAAACAATTTCACCTATAATAATATTAGATACAGAGCATATAAAAAAACTGATGGATGCATCCATTTTCAATTTCAAAATTGCGTAAGGGATAGATGCCCTCAATTCTAAAAAAGGCAGAAATGTTATTGCAATTAACTGAAGGACATTTGCTACAGAAATCATACTATTTATTCATAGATTAATATTATAAATTATAATGTAAAATACAATCTATATTCTTCCTTCGGTCAATGAAAGATGGTCTTTTTCTATCTCAATGATTGCGCTAAAAACTTCTTTTACTCTCTCTTCTGTTGCCTGCGAAAGAAAAGCACTGTAATGCTTTATTGCGTTTTCTTCTCGCTCATGAGATTCTCTCAAATTATCTGTGTTATCGGGATTGCATGAATCTTTCTTTTTGCTTATGTCTGGTCCATCTGCATTCAGCAGTTTGGAAATAGTGTCTGCATGCTCTCTTTCGATTTTTGCCAATCTTTTAAACATAGTCTGATCTGCTTCATTGTCTGTTTTTTTGGCAGCGCAAAAATAGAACTCGAAATTTGAAATCTCAAGAGTCAAGGCTTCCTCCAGATTCTTTCTTGAAATATCTGTCAATTCAAATTTCGGCCAACTCCATTGGTTTGCCAATACAATCCTGTCTTTATGAGCTCCGCAAAAAGGACAATGCGACGGCATTTCATCTCCAATATATCCTTCACCGCAAATTTTGCACCTGTATACTTTTACCATTCAATCCACCTTTTATAATATAATAGCAAACAGAATATTATATGTTTTTGTATCAATTCAAGCAATAATCAGATACGCCCCGAAAAACATTATGATACAGCATATTATTTTTTTGAGCAAATGCTTTTCATGAAACAATCCTCCTCCTATTATTGTCGTGAAAATTGTGCTTGTTCTTTTTATCGGAATGACCAGACTGACAAATGCCATAGAAACTGCCTGTGCCTGAAGGAGTCTATACCCACATGTAAGAAGGCTTACAATAACTATCCATTTTCCTGCATTCTTTATCCCGTTTTTTATGCCTGTAAATCCATCATGAAATAAATGAATCAGAACAATAAAATTTACTGCAATAAAAAAATGAATAATGACAATATAAGAAATGGGAGTTATTCTGGAGAGTATTATTTTATCGCCTATTGAAGAAAACGCATACAATATAAGTGCGATGAAAATATAATGTATATATTTTGATGAAATCATCTTTTTTATCGGACCAAGCAAACTTGGATGTTTTGTGCTTATTTCAAGTAAATAAGAACCCAGTATTATTATCATTATCCCTATAATCTGTTGAAAAGTCAATGTCTCTCCCAAAAAAAACCATGCTAAAATTATAAGAAAAACAGGTCCAAAATTAAGCAAAGGGGATACAACAGATATTTCCATATGCCTTGCGCCTTTTGCTATAAAGAAAAAAGCAAGCCCTCCTAAAACAGAAGTAGCGTAAATAAAGCCCAGTGTATATGGATCTTTCAATATGCCTAAATCAACAAAGGGCAATAATGGCAGGACAAAAAGAAAATTAAATATTGAAAAAACAGTGGAGAATTCCATTGCGTGCTCTTTCATCAGGGTTTTTTTTTCAACAATAGCAGAAATACTGCTGATTATCGCGCATGCAAATGCAAACAAAAACCACTCCATAGATTATTTTATTTATTAAGCATCATTATTGTTTCTGCAATATCATGGGTCTCTTCCAGAACTTTTTCCACTTCTTCTCTTGATTTGCCGGTCTGCTCTATTATCATTTTAATGTCCTCGTCGCTAAATGTTTCTTTCTCTTCTGTCGCAGTCTCCAATTGTGAATTGTCGACTTCGCTTTCTGTCCCTGTTATCTGAAAACTTATCTGTCCCTGCATCGCTATTCTCTGAACATTTGGGTTTTCAATAATTATTGTCTTTTCAGCGCAAATTATCCTGACCTCTTTTGCATCAATATCTTGTGTATTCATTCCCATCTTTTGCATCATTTTCTGCATTTGTTTTGGATTCATATTAAACATGTAATCACCAATATTTATTGTCTGTATAATTATAAAAAAGTATTGAGTTGTGTTGCAATATATTGAGTCTTGTTTTTTGTTGAGAAACAACGAAAGCTAAAATTTCTATATGGAATTATGCAAATATGTTGCTTTTCTCGAAATATGCCTCTCTTAAAATTCACATAAAAAGCAACGAAATATCAGAGAATAAACTTTATGGATGCATAAAAACTTTATTTCATCCCTCTTCTATTTTACATTCTCTAATTTATTTTTTCAAATCCTGCAACATTCTCTCCATCTCTCTTTACAACAATCCGGATAATGTCAATTTCAATAACCACAGTATTTTTATCATCGTGTTTTGTTTTTGAAAACATGCAGGTAAATTCATTGCCTGAATTTTTTTTAGCAATTCTGCCTTTTGCAATTATCTCAATCGGTCTTTTATTTTTGCCCTTCATATTGTTGTAAATTTCGGTAAATTCAGGATGCCTGTTGGATATTTCATAAATTCCTTTAATCTCTCTAAAACTTAAAATTTCAATTTTAGGCAATAGAGATATAATGGAGTTTAACTGCACGATATTTTCCTTTATTGTAAAATCATTGATCTGCTCTGTCTTGTCTTTCAAATATATCATCTGTTCTTTGAGAATATCCAATTTTTTGTAATCATTTGGTTTTAGTTTTTTCAAAAGAACATTAATATAGTTCAAAACATCTTTTTTTGCTTTTGTCACTTTTTTTGCTGTTTTTTTATTTGAGTGAAAAAACACTAATTTTGCAGAACCTTTAATTGTTGAGAAAAAGCTGAATCTGTCGTCAATTGGTGTTTTTTTATTTTTCATCCTTTTTTCAAATATTTTTGCCACTTCAAAAAAAGCAATCATCAGGATGATTAATATCAACAAGTTCAAATCCAAAGTTAATCCCTCATTGATTACTTTTGTTGTCAATGTGCCAAATAATGCTATGTGAATTGTATTTGTAATATATGCAAGAATTAAATTTGATGAAAGATAAAAAAAAGTTGATATTATCGTTAAATTTGGCCAAAAAAAGAAAACAAATGGTTGTCTTACAATATATCTTATCGCCGTATAAGTATACATTGTATAATACAGATTTCCACCAAAATAAGCATAAGCCCACGGCATAAAGAAGCAAGGGAAAAAGAGACCTATAGAATTTACAATTAGAGATTGAGGTTTTTCTTCTAAAGAAGAAAAAAAAGTTGAGATGCAAAATATTGTTACCGCAAAAATAGCGCCAAAGAGAGGACTTACAGTCATGGCAAGAATCACGGCAAAAAAATCAATCATTTCACTGTCCTTTAGTGAAATTGCAAGAACAGAAGGTATTCTTGATACCAATGCAACAAGAGCAAACATAAATATTGCAGATATTTTTGGCAAAATGATAATAGTGAGTAAAATAAGAATAGTGAATACTTTTACAAGAAAATAGATGTATTTCCATCTCATTATTTTTGTTTCTTGCAACTCCTCTATTGCTTCTTCAATGCCAAAAAAGGATTTTATATCCATGGAATTATTAAAAATATAAAAAGAAGAAGAAATAATTTGGAAGGAACTGGTCTATAAATTATATTCGAACAAAAACAAATCCTTTTAAAAATAATATGTATATTTAATTAATTAGTGATATACTTAAGTGGGTGAAATAATGGTAGAAGAAAAAGAAATACATGAATTAATGGACAAAGACATCTTTACAGACAGAGGCTCTTTTTGCGGTCGTATAGTCGATACAGAACTAGATTTTGCAAAATACAAAATGAAGTCGATAATAGTAGATGCATCAAAAGGTTCTTATTTGGCAGAAATTGTTGGTGGAAAAAGAGGAATCATAATTCCATGGGATATGGTAAAGGCAGTAGATGATGTAGTACTTGTAAAACACATATCTGCACCAGCCGTAGGTGAAGAATAAAAAATAAAACAAAAGTGAACTTAATGTGAAATCCATAGATAATATATTAAATAAAGCAATAGATTACAATAAATACGGTCAAATATTTTGTATATTGCTTATATTGTTTTCAATAACTGTCTTATTCTCCAATTATCAAAAAACAGGAGAATTCATTACAAAAGGAATTGATTTCACGGGAGGAAGTGAAGCAGAAATATATTTGGATAAAAATATCCTCGTAAGTTCAGATGTAATCTTAAGCCTTAATGAACAATTCTCTTTGATTGATGAAGATAAAGAAGCAGATGTGCGCTTTTCAACATCTACAATGAGCAATAGCATACATATCACTACAAAAAATCCAATTGAAACAAAAGAAATAATATCTGTATTGAAAGATAATAATATTGAAGTTACTAAGGAAAACATACAGCAAAATTACATAAGTTCGGGATTAAGTGAAAATTTCTTAAAACAAGCGCAAAAAGCATTGCTTGTTGCATTACTTGCAATGGCATTAGTTATATTTATATCTTTTAGGGTGCTTGCGCCAAGTCTTGGAATTATGCTTGCTGCAATCTGCGATATTTTATTTACTGTAGCAATAATGAGTATTTTGGAACTTAAATTAACAATAGCCAGCCTTACAGGACTTATGATGTTGATTGGTTACTCAGTAGATACAGATGTATTGCTTACAACAAGATTGCTGAAGAGAAGATATGAGGGAAGTGTAAATTCTCAGATACTCTCGTCAATGAAGACAGGAATCACTATCACCTTGACAACAATAGTTTCTCTTCTTGTACTTTATGCATTTGCAGGAGATACAAAAATAGGGGAAATTGCAATTGTCATAATGATTGGATTAGTCGGAGATCTTCCATTTACATGGTTCCAGAATGTTGGAATACTGAAGAACTATTTAAAAAGTAAAAATAAAAAGTGAGAATTATGAAAAAAATAAAATATATGGAACTCTTGAAAGAACCCATGATGATATTACTATTCTCATTATTAATACTTTCTCTTATTTTTATCAGACCAATACCTGTTTTAGGAGAAGATGGTTTGTATACTGTACAGACCAATCTTAAAAAAGGACTGGATTTAGAAGGAGGTGTAAGGGCATTAATACAGCCTGAACAAGAAGGCGCAGATATTCTCCAAAAATCCAGAGATGTCCTGAGTTCAAGAATCAATGCTTATGGATTAAAAGAAATGACCGCGCGCATAATAACTATTGAAGGACAAGGCTATATTCAACTGGAAATAGCTGGCGCAACAGTAGAAGAATTAAATACAATTATCTCAAAACAAGGCAAGTTTGAAGCAAAAATAAAAAAACATGTTTTGATTGAAAACAATACAGGAAACTTAATGATAGACGGGAAAGCATATGAAGTCAGTTTCATCGATATGACAAAAATCATTGTAGATGGACTCGAAATGATTGTTATAAAAAATAATCTGACAGAAAATCAAACCATTGTTGAAGGCGAAGATGAATTAAGCTGGCCACCTTATTCATCAAATACAATTCTCGTAGATGACGTAAGTCTCCAAGTCAACAATATAAGCAATAATGAAATTATATTCTATGCTGTAGCATATCGTGGAGAAGATGTAATCTCTACATCTAAAGATGCAATGGGCTCTCAAATATCCGGCTCAAATGATAATTGGCAATATTCTTTTAGCATAACCACAAAAAAACAAGCAGCAGAAACATTCGCGAAAATAACAAAAGATTTGCAAAGCACTATAACAGAAACAGGCGAGAATTATCTAAATTCCAAAATTGACTTATTCTTGGATGATGAACCAGTAAGTTCACTCTATATCTCTACCTCTTTGAGAGGAAGAAAAGACGCCACAACAACCACAATTTCCGGTCCGGGGGCCTCCAAGGAAGAGGCTCTGTCTAAAATGAAAACAATGCAGGCAATATTGGATTCCGGAGCTCTTCCATCACCTATTGAGATTGTATCTTCTAGCAATATATCCCCTACACTTGGAAAACAATTTCTTGATAAATCTGTAATTGCAATACTTTTAGCAATATTGGCAGTCAGCATAATTATTTATTTAAGATACTCAACTAAAGCACTAATTATACCTATGATATTTACAAGCATTTCAGAATTGATTTTGATATTTGGATTTGCCGCAATGATAAAATGGACTATTGATTTAGCCGCAATTGCAGGCATAATGGCAGTTATTGGTTCAGGAATTGATTCTCAAATTGTTTTGACAGACGAAAGCAAAAAGAAGGAAAAATTGAGCTTGAAATTAAAACTCAAAAATGGACTTTTCATAATAATGACTGCTGCTGCAACAACAATTGCTGCAATGATAATAATAGCAACAACTGCTACTATGATGATACTTACTGCATCCGCGCTGCTTGCATTTAGCACTGCCTGACTCATTGCGGAAATGAGCGGCAGCATCCATGCCGTTGGACTTGTTCCAGTTGATTCAAAATT
>DAOVUW010000065.1 GCA_030632385.1 Candidatus Nanohalarchaeota archaeon | reverse complement strand
TAAAATTATTATTTTTTTCATAGTAATCTATAATTTCTTTTTTTAAATACATTATGCTTACCTTGAACAACCGCATGCGCTGTTTTTACTCTCTGCATAGGTCGGGTTTTCGCGACTGCCCACATATAGAGGGGAGTTTTCTGTGGGCAATAAATCAAGTTTTCCTGAATCACTAAAAATTATTTATTTAAATATGCTTTTTTTTAATAGTTTAATTGAGTTTTTACTTTTGATATAATATCGTTGATTTTTTCTTTTTCATTTTTGTCTTTAGTTTCATCCAGTTCTTTTTCGTAAAGATACATGAACAGGAATTTAATCTTCCATAAGCAATTGCTTGTGGTTGTTGTGGTTTCAATATCGCATAACAGACCATCTATCTTTTTGTCTGTTCCAATAACATATGATTTTAGAACAGCTATATCTGCCAAATTAAAAACTTCTTCAAAAAATAGATTTTTTTCTTTCTCCAGAAAAATAACTTTCTCCATTCCCCTGTGCTGTTTTGAAATTCCGAAGAATAAGAGTATTTTCCTGTTGAAATTGAATTTAATCAAAATAAGAATCAAAAAGGTAAATATGCTAATATAAGAAGTAATTAATAATATTGTCTGTAAAAATGCAAAAAAAGGTATTTTGATGAGAGAGACATAATAATATGAGATAGACATTGCTGCAATCAATACATGTGCCAGAATAGAATATAGTTTACTTTCAATAAATAATTCCTGTATTTTCAAATTGGCAATATATGAAAAATACAGATTAAACAATCCTATTAGGACAAGTGCAATACTGATTTTCCTGAATTCATTCCAAGCGATAATTGATAGGAAAATATCAATAACTCCAAGAAAAAAATAAAAATAATGGATGATCCTTAAATATTCTAGTTTGAAATACATATTGCTCCTATTGATTATTCTTTATTGCTGAACATATAATGGTTTAAAATAAATATAAAGATGTTGCTCAAATAAAAAAGAATATATTTAATAACTTATTCTTCACATAATCTATATGGCGGGGATAAGATGTGTAGTGTTGTAGGAATTGTATCAGAAAAAGAAAACAAAAAAATTGCTTATGATATTTATGATGCTTTGCTTTCTCTTCAACATAGAGGGCAGGATGCAGCAGGCATTGCAACTCTGGATTTAAATGAAAAAATACACTTCAAAAAGGTAGAAGGTCTTGCACTTAATTTTTCAAAAAAAGACATTGCTGATTTAAATGGAAATATTGGCCTAGGACATACTAGATATAGCACAGCTGGTTCTGCAAAACTGGAAAATGCCCATCCTTATTTAATTAATTATCCTGTATCAATTGCTGTTGCATGCAATGGAGATACTCAAAATTATGAAGAGATAAAAAAATTCCTTAAAGAAAAGGGAGTTTTCCTTCAGACAGATTGCGATATTGAAGCAATAGCTAAATTGTTTGCCTATGCATATTCAAAATCCAAAGATGTTTTCCAAAGTGCCTCTTTTGTGATGAAAAAAATTATTGGCGCTTATTCTATTATCTGCATTATACAAAATAAAGGATTACTTGCGTTTAGAGATCCTTATGGCATACGCCCAATGGTTATGGGTAAAAAATCATCGCCGCATGATTCTTATATTTTTGCATCTGAAAGTGTTGCTTTAGATTGTCTGGATTACAAACGGGTGTGCAATGTCAAACCCGGAGAAGCAATATTTATTGACAGAGATTTGCAATGCACCAGAAAAATGATATGCAACCAAGATAAAAAAGCGCATTGTATGTTTGAATGGGTTTATCTTGCACGTCCGGATAGTATTATTGAAGATATTAGCGTGTATGGAGCAAGAGAAAATCTAGGGAAAAAATTAGCGCAAATAGTCAAACAAAAAAACATTGTTGATGAAAACTCTATTGTGGTGCCTGTTCCAGACAGTGGACGGACAGCGGCAATTACTTTTGCAGAGGAGCTGAATATAAAATATCGCGACTATATTATAAAAAACAGATACATTGCAAGAACATTTATAATGCACACAGATGAAATGAGAAATAAAAATATAAAATTAAAATTAAATGTGACTTCTGATGTAAAAGACAAGACAATCTTTTTGGTGGATGATAGTATTGTAAGAGGCAATACTGCAAGAAAAATAACAAAAATGCTGAGGAAAAAAGGAGCAAAAAAAATCATTTTTGTTTCTGCATGCCCGAAAATTATATCCACCTGCAAATACGGAATAAACATTTCTACCAAAGAAGAATTAATTGCGCATGAAAAAACCATAGAGGAGATAAAAAAAGATATCAGTGTTGATGAATTAATATATCCTTCTATTGATGATTTAAAAGAATCACTGGGAATTGATAAACTTTGCACAGGTTGCCTGACAGGAAAATATCCGTATGTGTGAACTGTTGATTATTTAAATGCTAAAAACATAATTATCTGAGAGGTGAAAAAATGTCAGAAATACCAGCAGCTCCAATGGATAGAATATTGAGAAATCGTGGTGCAGAAAGAGTTTCATTTGAATCTGCAAAGACTCTTAGCGAAGAATTAGAATATATTGCAAACAACATTGCAGACGACGCAATAAATATATGCAATTACGCAGGAAGAAAAACAATCACGAAAAAAGATATTGAATTTGCAGTAAATAATTTCAAGAAGAAATATATGTAAATACAGTCGCATTAATTCTTTGTAACATTGGATTGCTATAAGAATAAAAAGCCCTAAAAATAAAGAAACCCCTAATTAATCTACAGTTAGGAAATAAATATTCGTCCATCAAACCACATACACCTCTCCAGAAAGATACAACTGCAAAAGCTTATAATTGCAAAAAGAGTCTGGTGTTTCAGTTTCGTTTTATTTATTTTACTAAACAGAATGGACGAATATCCAGTATATTATTCAGTTTTAGCTGCTTCTGCTTTTTTCTTATCGGCAAGCCTTCTTTTTTTTATGCTCTCTTTAAGTTTCCCGATTCTTATTATTTTGTCACAAGCAGGGCATCTGAATTTATATGGCTTTTTTTCAAAGACTATACTCTCACACTCAGAATGTTCCTTACAAAAAGGACAATCCATAATGTACTTAAATTCTTCTTCTCCTTTCATGCGCCACAGGACAATCTCTCCTGTTGTCTCACCCGCTCTGTCATCTAAAGTTCTCTTCGTAAAATAAGCTGCCTTATTAAAATCTGGAAGTTCCATTTTAATCACCTTTTTATTTTAAACTTCAAACTCCTCTTTTCCGAACTTCCTTTTAAATTCTTCTATTTTAGATTCCCAGTCCATTCTCATCTTTTCCATATCGATGATTATCCTATCTTTTTCCTTATCTAGTTGTTTTACAAAAGTATACGGCAGAGTAGCTCTCCTGAAATCATCCATCTCAATCATGGCATATCGTGTATTTGCCATTTCTTTCGAAACCAATGTAAGAATTTGGCTTAAGAACATATTTGTAGCAATTTTTACTTTTGAAGACACCATCTTTCCTTCAGAATGTCTTTTTATTTCCCGTACAATAGGCGCCAAGGGAAATATTAAAGTTTGATTCGCTTCAATGGCCTGTTGTTCAATATCTTCTATATTTTCATCTTCTATATTTTCAACATCCTTTGTTTCTTCTTCTTCGTTTATTTCTTCAGTTTTGTTGTTTTCCTCTTCTTCCATTTTCATCACTCATTATTAATATCTTTATTTTTTATTGTTTTGTAATTGTAATTGTAATTTTTTTTCTATGTCATCAAATTCTGCTTTTATTCCTCTTTGTTCGTCAACTATATTAGGAATTACTTCTTTAAATGCCTTTTCAATACTTTCAATGCGCGAAACAAAATCCTCAACTTTATCCTTCAGACCAGTAGTCTCTTTTTCGTAATTTTTTTTGAATAAATCTAAATCTTTTTTAATTTCTTCAATTGTAGATTCTATACTGCTCAATTTTTTTGAATTATCTCCTACCTCTTTAATTGATTTTTCCTTAAAATTGAATAAATCGTTTAATTTTGCAGAAATCATTTCATTTACTATTTCTTCCACTTCTTCAATATTAAGACCTTCCTCTACATATGGTTTTACATTTACATTTTGCTGCGGCGAAACATTGGACAACAAAGGATCATTTGAATAAGCCGACATATCATGTGGTCCGGTATTGTTTTGAACATTGTCTGTTTTACCATCCAATAAATTGTTCATTGCGCTATCTATTTGATCAAAAGAATATCCTTTTTGCTTTAAATCTTTTATTACCTCCTCTTCTGATAATCCTTGATTAAATAAAACCCCTATTTCTTCATTTAAATTTTTATTCATTGCATTTGGTTGAGGAATTGAGGTATTATATTTATCTTCTTTTTTAGCTTGATTAGAGGCATTCTCTGAAGATGTATTTTTTTTATTTTTTTCATCTTTTGACTTTTTCTTCAATCTCGCAAAAAGTTTAAATTTCATATTTATTTGTTATTTAGATAAATATAAATATTATGTTTTTATAGGTTTCTTTTATGTTAAGTAGTGTGTAGCTTCATGACATTTGTCCCTCTCTATTAAAGAGAGGCGATAAATGTGAAAAAAGAAGAGCTACGAAGAAAAATACTTACCTTAGCCTGGTTTCCGGGCAGAAAACCAAAACAT
>DAOVUW010000085.1 GCA_030632385.1 Candidatus Nanohalarchaeota archaeon | reverse complement strand
GTATGAATATATTCCATAAGTTGCTGTTGATTTATCTATTCCGTCAATTATATGTCCATCACAATATAAACCCACATTGTTTGCTGTTATTTTAATACATATATATGCATTTGAATCAAGAATATCTTCTGTTAAATAATAGTCTCCTGACTCATCTATTGTTGTGCATGAAGTTATAATATTTGCATGTGTAGCACTAACATTCTGCAATATTAAAAAGCACGTTACAATCATACTTAGAATAAATATTTTCTCATTCATAATTTTCACTATATCAAAAAAGCAAAAAACTATTTATATGTTTGTATATGTTTGGAAAAACAAAAATTATTGAATCCATATAACAAGTCCATTATACTTCTTCTAATTCAAGTATATTTTTTTCTGCTACGAAATTGACATTAAATATTCTATCAACTTCTCCTTCATTCATGTAAACGATTATTTTAACCACTGAAGAAATTCTTTTAGGTTCAATAAACTCAGATAATTTATCCATCGCCTCTTTTATATTCTTAGCATCTAAAACACATACTGCTTTTATGCCTGAATCAGTCAAACGCATGTATGCATTAAAATCATCTTTGTTTGCAACAGAATCAATAATTGCTATATCGCTATTTGAAAGAAGAGTAAATTCTGCAGAGGACTCTGCGTTTCCTTTGAAAAAAGAATATTGTGATATTTCATCAGGAAGGTTCATATCTCTTAACTTTTCTATTGTCCTTACTATTTTTTTCTTTTCATTAAAATGAAGAGCTATTGCCTGGGCGAATGTTGTTTTTCCGCTTTGTTTTTTACCGCATATCAAAATGCTCGTATCTTCATCTTCAATATTCTCTAATATTTCTTTTTCAATATGATATTGTCTCAGAGTTGGTTGTTTTGCATGCATCACAACAGTTATTTCTTCTTCTTTGCTAAATGGACGGGAAAACATAGAAATGCGCATATTTTTGTATTTTACGACAATTACATTGTTTTGATTAATTAGGAAAAAAGCAGATTCGTCATTTCTAATTGCAGTAATGATTTCTTTTTTTATTTCCTCTATTTTTGTTTTCGTCAATTTTGTATTTGAATCCACATAAAGTTTCGGATTTTTAATAGTCCCTCTTTTTATTATTGGATTTTGCCCTTCTTTTAGATGAATCGCCATTGTGGTTGAATCTATATATCCTTCAAAAAACAGTTTTTCTTTTCTCTGGTCGATATGAATGCATTTTATGCCGAGAGCTTCAGCAGATTTATATTGGACAAAATCACACGTTATAAGAACTGCCTTTTCCTTTTTTGCAAGATCTTTTATGAGTGCATCAATCCTGCCTTTTTTTGACAACTGGATCTCTTCCAATGTTGGTCTTCGACCAATAATATTGACCCCTATCTTTTTTGAATCTGCAAAAGTCCTTATTTTTTTGAGTCTTTCAAGTCCTTCTATTCCAATCGCCCTTCCTGTATTTGCCTGATTTTCCATTTCGCTCAGAACATATTCCGGGATTATTATTTCACTTATTTTTTCAATATTTTCTGCGATAAATGCTTCAATTCTACTGAACAAAATTGCAGAAGTATCAAATAAATATTTTTTTTTTGAATCCATATTAATCTAAAATATACAACAAATATATAACAAAAATATTATTAAATACAACAGTAATCCAGTATATTTTATTTTGCTTTATTACAAGTTGAAGAGCTGAAAGCAATAAAAGAATAATGTATATTGTAAAAAAAACTGATTTAAACATCATTGTAATTTCACCTCGTAGTGATAATAATCCTCTCCTTATCAATAAAAATTGTCTCTTCAAACTGGACTATCTTAGAATTTTCTTTTTCTTTCAAAAAAGGATAAAGATGAAGACATCCTGAATCTATTATTCTTTTTGCAATTAAAGCAGATTTTGATTTATTGATCAAATATCTTTTTGAAAAAGGCAGGTTTTTTCTTTCTTTATATATGGATTCTAAAACCTTTCTCGCATTAAAATCACGTGGCAAAGAAGAAGTTTCCATAATAGAATAAATATTGCCCTTGCTTGATGATTTTATATATCCGGCTCCATCTGTTACAAACAACTCAACAGCATAAGCTTCGCCGGGTATCATTTTCCTTGAATCGTAATTATCATAACAGGGTATTGTTTTTCCGCCATGAAGTTTCCATATATTTAATTGGTGTCCTTCCAGATTGCTTATTAATTTATATGGCTTATCTGCAAAATATTTTTCTAAAAATGCGCCTATTTTGCCAAAAGAAATATATGGCTTGATGTACTTTAAAACTTCTTCAAGAGCATCTTTGCATAATTTTGTCATCTCTTCATATTTGGGATTGAAGCAAACAGTATATGCAGAATCTGACAAATAACCATCATTGGTTGCCAGACCGAAATCCACTTTTACAACATCTTCTTTTGTCAGAATTGTTTTGTCGTTTAAATCAGAACTGTAATGGACAATATTGTTTAACTGGAGTTCAACAGGAAATGCCAGCAGCTCTCCTTGTTCAAATATATCTTTTTCAATTTTCTCTG
>DAOVUW010000010.1 GCA_030632385.1 Candidatus Nanohalarchaeota archaeon | reverse complement strand
GTTTTTTTGGGAAGAGAAATTCCTGATTTTCGTTAATACCTTGTTTAAAGTTCATAATATACACCTGTTATACTATTTGTATTAAAAGTATTTAATGGTATTCTCTTACATCCTGTCGATTCTTCTGCAGAACATATTTTAGGCGATTATTTGCTTGAAAAAGACAAATCAATCTTGTATGATTTGGCAAAATCAGAAAACATGTGGGAAAGAAGAATAGCAATAATATCCACTTTTTGTTTTATCAAAAATAATGAATTTGAAGATGCATTGAAAATTTCTGAAATGCTTTTGAATGATAATCATGATTTGATACACAAAGCTGTTGGGTGGATGCTTCGGGAAATTGGCAAAAGAGATATTCAAACAGAAGAATTATTTTTGAAAAAATATTCTAAAAAAATGCCCCGTACAATGTTGAGATATTCAATAGAAAAATTTGAAGAAAGCAAAAGAAAATACTATTTGAAAAAATGAAATTAATTTCATCTGTGTTTTGCGTACTGTATATCTTATGCAGGGAAAAATCCTGCAGAGTTTGAAAACCCCATCTTAAATAGATTCTTTAGTTATATTCGTTTTACAATCTCTTCAGAAAATGCATCTGCAAAAGTACCTTTGTTGCCTTTTTCACTAAATATAATTCTTATTGTTTGTCCTTTGGAAATTTCAAGTTCCTCCAATGGAATTGCCATTTCAATAAAATTATTTGATACTGCTATAAAATTTATATTTTCATCTGAGTTTTTTTCATATCGCTTGCTAAAATCAAAAGGAATGACATCCAACCAATAACTGATTGAATATTCATAGTCTGGGTTGGTAGATACAGCAATTACTAATTTTTTTTCAAAACCCTTAAGTTTGGTAAATAGTTCTTCCTCGCCAGATTCTTTCTTGTTATCAATATCAACATAAAACTTACCTATCATTCCACCCTTTGTCTTATATTCTCTATTTTTATCAAAATACTTCTCTAAATCATCCGCAAGTTCAACCAAAATAAACAAATCATTATCATCTGAGGTAATCTTAATTGATACAACATCATAGTTATAAGATCTTCCTGTAATGATAAACTGCCCATTTTCATCCAATGAACCATCTGTCACATTTGTATATTCCTCTATATCTCCTTTTTCATCTTGTAAAAAAATAGGGATATTTGCCCAATCCTTTATTTTTCCGTCAATTGTAATTGTTTCTTTAATTTTTGTAAATTCTTCTTTATTTTCCACTGTTTTTGGTTCATCATCCTTATCTGTCTGTATTTTATTAATTTCATTATTTGATTCATTATCTAAAGAACCCTCTGTACAGCCACTCATAAAAATTATTTCAATAATTAGTAAAATTAAAATAAAGTAGCACGTATAGGATCTAGGCTCTCTTAATTTTAATCTTTCCATATTATTTATTAGAATTCAATTATATAACTCTTTGTAAACTATAAAATAAAAATTTGTTTATTCCTTATTTGATTTCATACATATTATGTATAAATGAGATTTCTTGTCTATCCTAGTGCTATTAAGTCCTGCTGGAGGAGGGGTTGTTATTTTATAATTTTTCAGAAATTCTAAGACGAATTATTACTTTCAAAAACCCTTTTTAGCCAATCTACAAAACCATCAATCACACCTTTCTTTTTTACATATATTGTCCTGCCGGTTATTTTATTTTCTTTTTGTTTTTTGTCTGCAATATTTGGCATGATTTTTTCTTCATTTGCTTTATATGCTGTTGTTTTGTTGATAGAAACAGAGCATGCCGCATATTTTTCGGTACTGTTGATTTCGTAGTTTATTATGAAAAATACTTTTGAATCCTTATTTTGGGAATTAAAATAAATTGTTTTTTGGCGTTTTATAACATAGTGTTTTTCTTCATTCTTAAGACCAAAAACATAAAGACTAAAATTCAGAGCAGATTCGTGATTGTTTTTGATTACGACTTTTATTTTATCGTTATTTACACTGCAAAAAAGTTCTGCATTATTGTCTGTGCTTTCTTTTTCATTTTGTTCATAAGACATAATGCTTTTTGATTCTGCTGAATTGATTTCTTCTTTTTTTTCAGTCCCTTTAATCTGAATACTTGCAGTATAATCTGTTTGTTTTGCTGTATCTGAATCAGTTGCCCTCAGCCGGTAATTGTAATTTCTTTCATCAATATCGGACTTTATAGTATTTTCCAAAACAATGTATTTGCTTTCATACGCATTTAATTCCGCCTCTATTTCATTTGGGCTCCAGCCGCCAACATTTGCGGTTTTTTGAGAAAGATAGATATATGATTTTACTTTGCATGTTTTTTTTGTTGACGCAGTATTTTTCAGGATGAACGAAACATTAATCTTTTCATTGCGTTTTGCAGTTTTTGGAGCAACAACATTTTCAAAAATATATCCTCCTGTTGTTTTCGAAGAGGCCGTATTATCCTCATCAGAACAACCACTAGATTCGTAAATCGTATTTACAAGGCATGCATTCTGTCCATAGATATTGATTGTAAACTCCTTGCGATATTTGGATGAAGAAGAATAATAACTCCATTTATTTTCATTTGAATCATATTTGCAGATGCGGCAATACCCTGCATATTCCCCAGCATCATAATAGTTGTCGCAATTTGGATATGCAAACACAGGAATAAAAATATCGTAATTTTTCCCGCTTTCTGTGTTTAGCTGAATTGCAGTATTTTTGTTGCAAAAATCGCTATTTATCTTTGTCCCTCCTAAATCCGCCAAAACGCTTTTTGGAGAGGCGTAGCATACGAATCTTAATCTCTGGCTGAAACTTCCCGAGGAAAATTGCGCATGAACAACAGAAAAGGAATTAAATAATAGCGTTGTTGTATTTGTCTTTACTTCAAACTCCGGCTCTCCGATATCTTCCCAACCGATTATACTTATAGTTTCAACAATCTTTTTTACAAAACTCATTGATGCATTTTGATTAAAAATATGGAATTCTGTTGTAATGTCTTTATCCTCTTCTTCAATTGTTTCATTGGGAAGAAAAAAAGAACAATTAAAAAAAATCATTCCTTTGCTTATATTTTTGGAACCACATGAAAAAGAATAATCTATTTTGCCGCCTGTTGTCTTTAAATCATATATCTTGATTTCTGTACCTATCTGATAAAAATTCTCTCCCGTATTGTTTATAAAAAAACTAATATTGACTGGATTGGAAGAAAGCGTCTTGTTTGAAATGATCTGGCTGATTTTCAAATCCTCTCCAATTCCGGAAACATTTATGTATTTAGATTTGCTGATAGAGGTATCAAAATAAGAATTATTGTAACTATAACGGGCATACAATTTATATTCTCCCGAAACATAATCGGAAATATTAAACTCAAAACTATAATTGATTGTTTTGTCGTATTGTAGTTTGAGAAAATCTATTTCTTTTCTCTGCAATTCATCTCCTTCGCACTCTAATTTAATATAGAAATTCCCACTGACATTTTCATCATCATCAGGGTTTTCCAATGTAACATTTACACGCAATAGATTATTTTCCTGCATAGAGTAAATATTTTCTATTTTCGGCTTTGCAATGATTTTTGTTAAGTTAACAGGAATTTTAAGTGTAATTTTAGAAGATGAATTACCGCAATATCTAGCGTAAATCGAAACATCTTTTTCTTCAATTTCCGATATTTCACCAATTTTGACAGTATAATTAAAGGTTTTATTTTGCGAATAATTTATAATATTATTTTCCTGCCAGTCATTTGAGCTACTTTCTCCAACAATATATGCCCGGATATCAAAACAACTTTCATTTGTGTTATTATTGAAAACGAGAAATGTTGTTTTGAATTTTAGGTCAGATATGTTTTGCGAAATATTTAGAGGATAAAGGCACATCTTTTCATTGCATGAAAATTGAGCAAAAGCAAATGAAGAAAAAAACGCAAGAAAAAACAAAAAAGAATATATTTTTATGCGCCCCATAGCACCAAAATAAAAGAAATGATTATATAATTACTTATTCTTTAAAGACATGAAGTATATGATAGAAAAGATAGTTGCTTTTTTTTTATTTATCCCAAGCTTGTTTTTCCTTTATCAAACAAACATCAAAAAAGAAATGCTGTTCTATGTGATGTCAATGGATTTTTCAGGAATTTCACTTATGAATTTATTGCTTTTCGTCTTCTTTTTTTCTTCATTTATCGCTTTAATCTCGTGCTCAAGTGTTATAAAAATCAATAAAAAAAACATGATATTTATTGGTCTTATGGTCTTCATGGGCTGTTTTTGTTTGATTGGATTGAGCATTAATCCATTATACAATCTAATGTTTTCATTGCTCATAGGCTGTTGCTTTTATTGGTTTATGAGAAATATTTCGAATGAAGTGGATGAATACAAACATGTAAACTATATGAGAGCTTTTATATTAATGAAATCAAATATGCATAAATGCTTTTTTTTAGTGAGTCTTTTAATTGGTCTGCTTGTTTCAATGCTTGTTTTAAATATTCCTGATGCAGGCAAATTGATAGTGGAAAAATCATTCAGCTTTGAAAACAAAACAGACGAAACAAATGATATCCTAACTATTGCAAAAGAAATGCAAAAACAAAATTCAGAGCAGACGGCAAAAGCAACGGGTTTGTGGATAAGCCAGTATGTCTATAATGACGAATCATTAAAAAACACAGAAAAACAAGCATGCCTTAATTCAATTAATCGCAGCAGCATTTTTGTCACGAATAAGATAAATCAAACTTATGCAGAAGCAGATATTGAAAATATAACAGAAACCCTGGAGCTCTCTGGAAGTCAAAATCAAATATTTAAACAGGCAAATCTCTTGATAAATGCTATTGAAAATTATTATTTTTTATTGGCAGGTTTGATTGTATTTTTCATGGTTTCATTTGTCGGCTCTATTATTGCTTTAATTGCTTCTTTAATAGGTGTTATTTTCCTCAAAATTGACGGTTCTTTAGATGTAAAAAAGAAGGCAAAATAAGATATACCTTACTTGCATAATTTCTATACAATAAAAAAAAACACTTAAATCTATATTAATTTATAGTTTTTTATATTTCTGCTCTATAAAAAATAATGATTTCATTTAACATTGAAGAATTGGATAAATCAATAGGTGGCAAACTTGAAGCAGGAATCATTACAAATGCTTATGGTTCTGCAGGATCGGGCAAGTCTAATATAGCAATGCAGTTGTGCGTGAACTGCATAAAAGAAGGCAAAAAAGCAATTTATGTTGATAGTGAAAATGGATTCACTCCAGAGCGTTTTATTCAGATGCATGATAAAGAAGGATTGAAAAATATCCATATCTACAAACCGAAAACTTTTGATGAACAACTAAACATAATAGAATTAATAGAGAAAAGCATTGATAAAAATGTCGGTCTGATTGTAATAGATTCTGCTGTTTCTCTCTACAGATTAATACTGCACAATAATATTACTGACGCAAATTACAAACTTACAAAACAATTTTACATGCTGGCAAAACTTTCGGAAAGCAAAAAAATGCCTGTATTTGTCACAAATCAAGTTTATTCTGATTTTGACAGTGGAGACATAGAATTAGTTGGAAGAGATATTCCAAAGTATTTCTCTAAAACTATACTTCGTATTGAAAAAAGAGGAAATAATTCACGATGTGTAATATTGATAAGGCACAGATTTATGCCTGAAGGGAAAAAAATAAATTTTGAAATAAAAGAAAAAGGTCTATTCTCAGCTAAAAAACTCGGCTTTTTTTAAGCAAATTTATCAATGTTACAAAGCTTTCCTTAAAACAAAAAGTTCTTTGTAACCCAATTGATTGTCTCACAATCAAACTTAAATGATTCTTTTACGTATAATTACAGGTATTTTTATAGCGTGTATTCTCTCTTAAAAAAACCAGAATTGGTTAATTCTAAAAATAATAAAAGATATGATTCCAAAAGATCATATTTGTTCTCTTGTAGAATAATTTACCAAATCTCTAATTTTGACAACTTTGATTAGATTTACGATGGCTCTGGACACCCAGTATATCATCCAAGAATTCTTACGAAAATCCTTATCTATGGCATGCTCTCCAAAACAATATCTTCAAGAAAACTGGCAAAAGACTGTTTTGAACTTTGTATTCATGTACTTAAGCGAAAAAGTCAGACCGGACTTTCGAACAATCACAAGGTTAGGAAAAGATAACTTTGATTTTGTCAAAAAGTTTTCAGCAGCACAGTCGAACTTGCATCATAGAATAAGTTGATTGACTTGAGTTTTATTTCTATTGATGGCTCAGTCATCAAAGCCAGCGCCGGCAAAAGAAGAGTTGTAAAAAAAGAAGGGCTTACACACCATTGACAAAGTAATAGATGAGGTAATTAAACGCAAAAACTAACATAAATTCGCCTTATGTCACCAACAGCATAAAAGCATTTTTGTTGATTTTTTATTCTTTCTATGTACTGCTTTTTTTTTCTTTGTTATACAAGGAATTGAAAGATTTATCATTATTTTAAGGATATCAAACACAAGCACTAATGCACTTATTAGAATAATAAAAAATACTTCTTCTTTTGTATGTTTCAATCCCAGAAATTTCTTCTTAAGACTTAGATAGAAACTGCTTTTGTCTGTTTTGTAATCGCCCGAATAAATCGTGTTTGAATTTTCCATGTAATTTATCTCATTGTTGTTGAAGCAATAATCTGAGCAAAAGTAATCATTTAATTCTATTTCTGCGCGGAATTTTCCATTGCTGAAACGAAACTGATTAAGACCATTAGGATTATAATTAGAAGTATTTAAATTTATTTTAACTTCATAATCTTTGTTTTTTTGAGCAGGAATAAAAATTTCGTAACTGCTACCCCACACGGTATTTTCGTAATTATTAATTTTCAATGTTTTTACTTCATTATCCATTGCATAAAAATTCATTGGAACTATATTACCTATAATTATCATTTTCAATATTAAATCATCCTTTATTATTCTGTCACGATCTGAGTTTATATCGGATATTACAATACTCCCTCCTTTTTTTCCATTGAGTTTAATTAAAGCAGTATATGATACATTCAAACTTTCATTATTTTTTTCATTCAGTCTTATCCAAACAGATTCCTGTGTTGAAACAATTGTTTCGGCTAAAGCATAATAATAAAGTGTGCAAATCAACAGCACAATTAAAAAATCCGCTGTGATTGTTTTGTATTCTTTTTTCATTTTCATATATTTGTAAGAATTAAAAAAAATAAAAAAACATTCAGTATTCTTTTCATTTCCTGTTATATATTTTCATTGCTTCATCTACAGTTTTATTGTCTAAAGTAATGGCAGATATGGCATTGCACATTGAGATAGCTTCGTCAAGAGATTTTTGGTGTATGTTTCTTCCTGTTGCATTCCCCATTGCTCCGCTTATATGAATTTGGTCATAAAGACGCTGTAAAAATGTTTCTGGATTGTCTGAAGAACCCCCTGCACATACAACCTTTGTTCTGCCGGCAGAAATCACTGCTTCTTTGAAAACATCTGGCGTGTTTTCTCCTGGCTTTGAAGGATAATTTACTTTAACAAAATCTGCACCTAAAGAAGCTGCAACGCCTGTTGCTCCTGCAATTAGATGAGAATCTTTTTCATCTGTTACAGATTTTCCTCTCGGATATATCCACAGAACTACAAGCAGTCCATTTTTGTGTGCATCGCATATTAATCTTGACGCCTGAGACAGCATTTTATCTTCATATTCGCTTCCAAGATATAGTGTATATCCAACAGCAAGAATATCAATTCCTGAATTTTTCTTCAAATCAATAATATCTTTCACTTCAACCAATTGACCGCTGTATGGGTCAGAGATATCTTTTTTAATCAAATGTGTTTTTGAATTTACTTTTACAAGATAAGGCACTTCTTTATAATCCATAGCATATTTTGATATCAATCCAAATTGTGTTGCAAATACACCAATGGTACTATTTTTTGCTATCCTAAATAAGTGTTCTGGATCATTGTCTTGGGCACTTATTCCAGCACCAAAGAAATCATCATTCAGATGCTCCATTTTCTGGTCTCCTGCATAAAGCATCAATCTTCCTGTTGATTTTGTAATTTTTAAGAAATTTTCAACATACGTCTCTTTTTTTTCAATAGGCACATCCAAAGGCACTTTTATATCTTCTTTTGTTAATTTCATATTTATCACGTATTTTAAATACACAATCAAACTTAAAAATATAAACATTATTTATAATTGTTGTTGTATATAGATTACTAATATTTTATGTAGTTTAGTATGCATCCTTTTTTATACTTTTTTATTCTATTATTATATTATGATAAAGATAAGATTCAATGGCAGGGGCGGACAAGGCGCAAAAACAGCAGCCCAATTATTGGTTGAAGCGGCAATAACTAAAGGAAAATACATACAGGCCTTTCCTGAATACGGACCTGAAAGAAGAGGAGCTCCAGTTAAAGCATTTGCAAAAATAGATGACAAACCCATTGTTTCGAGAGAACCTATAGATTACCCTGATGTTGTTGTTGTGATTGATTCAAGTCTCTTTGAATCACAAAATTTATGCGATGGTCTTGACAAAAAAAAAGGAATCTTAATAATCAATACACCCAAATCTCCTGATGAAATGAGAAAAGAAACAGGTTTTGACGGGAAATTATACACCGTAAACGCATCTCAAATCACACTTGATTTGCTGAAGGTAAATCTTCCAAATACACCTATGCTCGGAGCACTAATAAAAGTTACAGGTATAGTGACCATCAAAGATCTTGAAAATTCAATAAAAATTCATTTTGAAAAAAAGATTGGAAAAGAAAAAACGCAGTTGAATATTGATGCAATACAGCGAGCTTATGATGAAGTAAAATAATTTTTTCGGCTATGATTTGGCTGCCCCAATATGATTATATGATTAAAACTCTCAGGGTATATGAGCCGGAATTATTTATTTCCACTTTTTATACAAATCATGCTCCATTCCAAAACATTCAATTATTTTTCCCACAAGATAGTTTTCCATATCCTCTAAATTTTTCGTACCAAAATAATATCCTACAACCGGCGGCACAATCCAGACATTTTGAATCCTTGAGAGTTTAAGCATGTTTTCAATATGGATTGAGCTTAAAGGAGTTTCTCTTGGGACAATCACAAGGTTTCTCTTGTGCTTTATGCAAACATCAGCGCTTCTTGAAACAAGATTATCTGCATAGCCGTTTGCGACTGCCGACAATGTTTTCATCGAACATGGAACTATAATCATGCCGTCTGTCTCAAATGAGCCGGAAGCGACAGAGACTGAAAAATCATTTTCATCATACAAAAAATCAGCGGTTTTTTCCAGAGTTTCAATAGTTTTTTTTGAATTACATAAATCATATTTTAAAACAGTCTTTGCTGCATCAGTTATTATCAAATGAACTTCTGTGTTTTCCTGTTTTAAAACTTCAAGCAGTCTTATTGCAACAGGCATGCAACTCGCCCCGCTGATTCCAACAATTATTCTTCCAATATTAATTCACCTTTGTCTGCGTTTATTTCTGCATTCCTTCCAGTCTTTAAAAGAAAATAGCTGTCTTTTTCTAATTTATCAATAAGTGGAATCTGCGAAATTATTGCTCCTACAGCTACAATTGCCTCGCATTCTTTATTGATTATTGCCAGAGGTGCTTTATTGTTTTTTTTGAGACGGTAAAGAGTGTATGAGCCGACAGTCGAACCCTTGCCGTTTGGAAAAACAAGAATTTTATCTGTTATTGTTTTACCTTCTAAATCATGTCCTTTTTCAACAACAATTCCTGTATCTGGGTCAACGCCACCGAAAAAAGAGATTGAATCTTTTGAGACCAATAATTTTCCTTTTGTTTTGCCTTTTGATATTTTTCTTGCGTTTAGTTTCATAGTTTTTTGTATTTTCTTTTTATTTTCTCCCTTTCTATTGTAAATCTGATTATATTTAAAATCATTTCATTCCATTTTGTTTTATCTAAATCAGAATTAATTTTGCCAAAAACAATATTGTTATACTGGGCATTATATAAATCGGGTAAAGTTGTTTTTAGAGTATCCAAACATTTTTCTAAATTTAATCCTTTAATGCCTTTTATACTTCCATTATGAGTTAATATAATTTCATTATTTGTGTTTTTCATAAATCTTTCACTTGTCCAAATTTCAAGACAGGATTTATTTCCAATACCTATAGTTAAAATATTTGCGGTTTTGAGGTTTTCAATTGGTTTATCATACTTCGCAATACCAATTCCAAAAATATCTCTGTTTTTATCATCAAATTCTATTTCATAAAAATGATAAACCGCAGGGAGTCCTTTGCTTCCGCTTGCATTTTTAAATACGCCTTTATCATAACCCAAATCCTTTATTATTTTGAATTGGTTTGTCATGATTCCATTAATAGAAGAATGGATTATTTTGTTTTGCAGTTCTTTCAAATATGGAACAGACCATTTTTGCGTGCGTTCCATATCAAAATAATCATCATCAAAAATATAATTTTGCTTTTTTGACTTTATTTGATTTTTGAACACAAGCAATTTTTCAGGAATTTCATCTTCATCAATTGGACTTAAATTTTTGTTTTTGACAGAATATAATTTTATTTGCCTTCCATTGCATAACATTAAATAGGGAATATCCAAATCTAAAACATATTCTTCACCCTGTTTGTAAGCACTTTGAATTAAACTTATATTTTCATTCTTAAATTCAACAATTAAAATATTCTGTCCTTCTTTGTTAATGACCAAATCCACACGCTTGTTTTTCGTTTTGTGATTTTTGCCACCTAATGTCCCTAAACTTTTTTCTGAGTTTATTGATTGTTTTGAAAAATTAAGGTCGTTGAGCAAATAGGATATAAAACTCTGCCTTACAAGTTCCTCAGGGGTGCAAGTTTTATAATAGTGGCTATCGGCAGGAGATTTGCTATAATCAATAAGGCAGTTTTTATTGTTATGGATAACAATCTCCAAATTGTTTTTTATTGTTTCATACTTTTGAGTGAATGGATTATTATTGTTATTGTTCATATTTTTACCTCATATTTTTCTTTCAGTTCTAAAACCAATTTTACAAATTTAGCTAAATCTTCTGTAAATGTTTCAGATTCTAAAGATGTTACTATTATTATCTTATTCTGTTGATTTTTTTCTATTGCGGATTGAACCATTTTTTTGTTTTTGTTTTCAAAAAAGTCAATTTTATTTGTTATTTTATCTTTGATATTAAATGAACCTCTATGGCACCAAAAAATTTCATTTTCCTTTTTAGCAAAACGACCTTGAATTATATGCTTGCATTTTAAAGGAATGTTTATTTCGGCATCAGATGAGTATATTTTATTTTTAGGCGGATTTAAATTTAACGAATAAAGATATCTGTTGTTATTCCATAGTTCTTTTTTTATAAATAATCTTAATTCTCCAAAATATCTTATTTGTTTGGTATAATGTTTTTCTTTAAATAATTCTTCATCTGTTTTGTTTCCAAAACTTAGTTTTACCATATCATTAAACGTTTCTTCTATTTTTTCGTCAAGTATTTTTTTTGCTTTTTTTATTTCCCCTACCTCTTCAATTATTTGATATACCATATTTTGCCCACTCTAAAAATACATATTTTCATATCTTTTTTCTTCTTTCTCAATTAAACATTCTTCAATAGGATAATTGTCAAGTTCTTTCAGCAATTTTTTTTGCTGCTTCCAGCCTCGTGTAATTGTTTTTATCAAACTCATCACTTCTGAATCTTTTGAAACAATATATGTGGCAAACACTTTTCTGTAATTCATTTGGTCTGTCTTATTTTTTGCATTTATTTCAATAATTTCATCCATTATTGCTTCATTATTCTTATTTTTCATATTGTTAAATTGACTCATAATCCTCGTATTTAAATCCCAAGCGATTTACCTCATTAATCAAAGCTTTAGCAGAAGTGTCATTAACTCCAATTACTAAAAGTTCCTTGCCTTTTTTTGCAATTTGCCTAATCAATGGAATCGTGTCTTTATCTCCCGATACAATGACAAACATATCTATTTCCAGCTTTTCATGCAATATTTCCATGCAATCACAAATGAGCATAGGGTCGCCCAAGCTTTTTTCATTATATAGCGGAGTAAAAACCGGCTCTATTCCTCTTTTAAAATGCTCATAAAAGAAATTTTCTTTTCTGCTCATATCTTCATTTTCTTTCAATGTAATATAACTTTTTCCAGCTACAACAACACCATCCTCGTTTATTCTTTCAATTAATTTATTCAAATCATAAAAAATATTTTGTTTTTTTAGACCTATTCTTATGTTGTCATGGTCTATAAATAAAGCCACTTTCTTTTTTTTATTTTCCATATTTATTTCTCAATGAGTTCAGATAATTTTTTATCTCCACCAGAAGCATTAAACCAAAGTAATAAAGATTTTGGAATTGTAAATGTAATTACTTTTGAAGCAGAGATATAATTTGATAATATCCCCAGCATTTTATCAGTTATTACTTTACAACTATCATAATATGCCAATTTATTGCTTAATTCCTGAGCCTCTTCAAAATTATTTTTATTCATTGATTTTTCAATATCTTTTTTTATTGATTCAATATATTTTTCTTTTATATTACAAATTTTGTCAAAAACATATTTTTTTAACAATTTTTGATTTTTATCATTCAAATAAGTGTACTCTCTGTCATTTTCAAATTCAAAACCATTTATTTTTACTATGGGATAAAAAGTTATATTGAATTCTATAATTTGTTTAAATAGTTCAAAACCCATTCCTTCCTTGGTTGTATCGATATTGTATTTTTTTACTAATTTATCAAATACGATTTCATCATACTTTTTACTAAATTCATTTTTCAATATATCTACATCTTTTAACCACTCTTGAGAATATATTTCCATACCTAAATTTAGTTCTGTTTGATTTTTACCATTTTTTTCTATAGATAATAATCCTTCTTCATTAATCCATGTATCGTCATAATATCTTATAATCAAATCAATTTGCTCTTTAGAAAGATCATCTTTTTTCAACTCTTCTATAAAAAAATGTTTTGTATAAATAGGATATGCCTTTTCATATTTTTTATCAACAAATAAACTAAATTCTTCGGTATAAAATTCTTTCGGCTTAATGCTCTTCTTATATTCCCACAACTCTAATGATTGCTTAAGCAGTTCTTTTTTTTCTTTGTTTATCTCCAATTCTTTTAAATTTTCTTTCAGATAATCACAAATTTTATATCTTACAACATCCGCCAAAGACATATCTTTTTGATATGCCTGTCCCACAAGCATAAAATAATGCTTTGCACTTAATCTCATGGATTTTGAGGCAATTTCTCTTAATTCTTTTTTTATGTCTTTACCCAATGTATTTTTTGCACTTTCCAACAATTCATTTGCTCTAATAAAATCCTGATTTTTATATGCCTCTTTTACTAATTCATTGATTTGCTTTTTTGAAGCAAGAACATACTTGTCTTTTTCTTCATCAAAATAAACTGCCTTGTCTGTTAAGACCGCAATAAAGTCTGCTGTTTCTTTTTCTTTTTTATCATATTCCTGCTTTATGGTCATTTTTTCCTCCATTTTATCACCTGAAAGTTTATCTGTATTTGTGTTTTGTAATTCCATATTGTAATTATGGTTACAACTATATAAATATTTGTATAGTTTAGGATATACTTTATAATCAGCTTTTCAAAATACATACAACAGAATTAATCACTTCGTTAATTTTTTCATCAGTCAAAGATCCAATTTTATACAATATCATAGATTTATCTGCCGTAAATATCTTATTTGGTCTTATCCTGCTCGTTAAATTTAGATTTCCTTCTTTTAAATTAGAATTTTCAAGAATAACAGAATACTTATCTTTCCTAAATTTGCTGGTTATCTGGCACAAAATTATGTCATCTCCTTCTAATTGAGCAATAACCAAAGCAGGTCTTTTTTTGTAATTACTCAAATCTGAAAAAGGAAAAGGCAAAACAACAACATCTCCTTTTACAAATCTTTCCATGCTTCGTCCTCTTCTTTAGTATTCCAATCCTTTGCTAAAACTCTCTCACTTGCCAAAAGCAAATTGTATTTTTCATCTAAATTTTCCAAAGAAGACTCTATCTGCTTCATGGGTCTTAATTCAATGTGGTCATCATAAGACAGAACAGTGATTTTTGAACCTTTCTTAAAACCACTTGCTTTCCTTATATCTATTGGAATCGCAATCTGACCTTTTTTTGTGATAGTTGCTGTTTTTATCTCAATTAAGGTTTTATGTGTTTTTCTTGTTTCTTGGGATAACATAATATCTTATATGTAATACAAGTAAGAATTATATAAATCTTTGCATTTCTCAAAATATAAAAGAATAGCTTACGATGCCATCGTAAACAAACACCAAAAAGTTGTCGATGCCATCGTAAACTATTTAAATATAAAATACAATTATATCTCATGGAAAAAGTATTGAGTGAATACAATCCGTGGTGGTTTGAAGACTACAATTCTAAGACAATAAAGAGGCATAAGTATCTTGACAAAATCATGGAAAACATGAAGAGCAAAAATATTATTGTCCTAACAGGATTAAGGCGGGTCGGGAAAACCACACTCATTAAACAGACAATTATTGAACTTCTTAAAGAAACAAATAAGAAAAATATATTTTATGTATCTCTCGATAATTTTGAACTCAACAATCACAGGATAAAAGAAATAATAGACAAATACCGGCAAATCAATAAGATTCCAATTGAGCAAAAAGCATATATTTTCCTTGATGAAATCACTTACAAAGACACAGTCCAGCAGGAATTGAAAAATCTCTATGACATGACAAATCTTAAAATAATTGTCTCTTCCTCTTCGGCATCTGTTCTAAAAGACAAAAAAGCATTTCTTACAGGAAGGACAAAAACAATTGAAGTCATGCCTCTGGATTTTAAGGAATTTTTAGAGTTCAGAAACATAAAACCAAAACAATATGATTATGCGCTTTTGAAAAACCATTTTGACGAATATCTCAAAATGGGTGGCATGCCAGAGTATGTGCTGACCAAAGACATTGACTGCCTCAAAGAACTTGTTGAAAATATTGTCTACAAAGACATCATTGCATATCACAATATAAAAGACAGAGGAGTTGTGTTTGATTTGCTAAAACTTCTTTCAGAAAGAGTCGGGAAAAGATTGACATACAATAAACTCTCCAATGTACTTAAAATATCTGTTGACAGCGTAAGAAGATACATATCTTATTTTGAAGAAACTTATCTTATCCATATTATCTCAAAACACGGGAGCCCAAATGAAAAAATAACCGCTCCAAAAAAAATATATTTCTGCGATACTGGTCTAAGAAACATATTGACCGGATTCAAAGATATAGGAAGCTTGTTTGAAAATGTTGTGTTTTTGAGAATAAAAAATGAAAACCCTTCTTATTATATGGCAAATACAATAGAACTCGATTTTGTTTTTGGTAAAAATATAATTGAATGCAAATATACTGATGAGAGAAATGAGAAGCAGGAAGAATTAATTGAAAAACTATCCTCTGATTATAATATAAGAACAATGGATTTTGATGAGTTTGTTAAGGAAGATTTAGGAAAGAATAATAAAATAGTTTCTTAATATAATCTAAAAGCACGAGGCTATCAAGACACATTTATAAATAATTTACCTTATCTATTTTATATTATGAAATTTCTGATAATTAATGCAGATGATTTTGGATACAGTAAAATCTTTAATGAAAAAATTCTTAATCTGATAGAAAGTAACATGATTTCATCCACAACCGTTATGGCAAATCAGATAAATCAAAATCAGCAAAGCCAGATAGAAAAATTAATTGAACTTGCAAAATCTCATAATATCAGTATCGGGCTTCATTTAGAATTTTCAAACAATTCTTTTGAACTGGAAACAAAAAAACAGTTTGATAAATTCATTTCTATTTTCAAATTTAAGCCAAGCCATATTGATATCCATAGATATACGGACTTTGAAGAATCCGTTCCATTTGTTCATGAGTTTTGCAAACAAAATAATTTGCCATGCAGAAATCACAATGATGATGCATCTGGAATCTTGACGACAAAAAATGAAGTTTTTGTAGGCACCGAAAAATCTTTTGAAGAATTACAACAATGGATTTGCAATTTAAACGACAATGAATCTTATGAAGTGCTATTTCACCCGGGAAGTTATGATCCTAATTCCAAATCAGTTTTAAACAAAGACCGCAAATTGGATTTTGAAAACATCAAAAAGATAAATCCTTTTTTGTTAAAAAATGATATAAAATTGATAACTTATTTTGATTTAGCAAAAATTCAATAATCTAACAATGTTCAAAAGTCAGCGATGCCATCGTAAAGATATATTTGAAACAATGTTTATTTCAAGCAAAAAATTAGATACAATAGCATTTAGCTCAATGTCAATTCTATTGGCACTATCACCAAATCTCCACCATAGACGGCAGTTCCGGAGATGTAAGCATCTCCTCTTTTAATAAATAATGTTGTTTTTCCAGAAGCAACATTATTTCCTTTCAATACCAATTCTACTTTTTTTCCGCCAGTTGTCGTCAAATCGTCCAATTCCCTGTATGCTAAACGAAACTCCATATAATATCCATCCCCTACTTGATGAGATCTTACGAGCAAAACGCCGGCATCCTCCTTGCCTAATCTCCCTGCTCCATCCGCTTCGTCAGTTCCTGTTACACCCCACATATTTGAACCAGACAAAGTAATCCAATCCATAGAAGTTATAGAAGTGGAAGGGACACTAAACGAATAATAAAAACTGTTGCTGTCTACATCAATCTTTAATTCTCCATCAATATCAAGCATAATATTATTCTGACCGCCATTGAGCAAAACACTGGATATTTCATTATTGATTTGGCTCAATTGCGATTCTGCCATATTAATCTTCGAATTGCTTGAACTTTTTTCTATTAAAGGACCACCCCACATATAAGCAATACCTGTAGTAAATACAATTATCGCTGCTACAATAAGATAAGAAATAATTTCAGATTGCGCTTTCTTTTTTTTTCTTGTGTTGCAAAACATAAATATCTATTTAATTAATCCTTTTATATCTTTCGTTAATTTCTTGCATATTATAACCTATCAAATAATCAGGGAAAAACATTAGAAGCAAAACCAATTATACTCAACGCAAATAATAATCGAACATTTTAATCCTAAACTCAGGATTATTTAACCCTTCAGTTAATTTCAGTTTAAACTCTTCTTTATTGCCCCAAGGCGTTATTGCCAGCCATTTCTTAGTCTCTTTCCAAACCTGC
>DAOVUW010000053.1 GCA_030632385.1 Candidatus Nanohalarchaeota archaeon | reverse complement strand
TGAGACAGGATTTAGAGTGACAGATGAGGCAAGAATTAAGTCGAAATCTAAAAATATTGTGATTCGGTATTTCTTATTTTTGTGTAGTTTTGTTATGTATAATATATGGAAACTGCAATATTGCAACGCAATGAGTTTTAATCGATTTATGAGTGCGTTGTCAAACCAGATAATCGGAGAGAAATATTTTTGGATGGGTTTTATGCATTGTATGGCGTATCGTCGTGGATTGGTGATGTTGCACAACATCAATTATATATGCATTTTCTAAAATTCAAAAAAAAATTAGAAAGATTATATTTATATACTTTTCTGTATTAAATTAAATAAGTGATTATATGGCTAAATACAAAATAGAATCTGATAAAGATATATGCATTGGATGCGGTGCCTGTGTTTCAATGTGCCCGGAAAATTGGGAAATGGAAGAAGATGGGAAAGCTAAAGCATTACACGAAGAAATAGATGAAATAAAATGTAATGAAGATGCAAAAGATTCTTGTCCTGTAGATTGCATTACAATTAAAAAAATCGAAAATACAGAATAAAATGAAAACGATTATTGTATTGGGAATTCCTGGTTGTGGAAAAACAAGTATTGTAGAACTCGCTCTAAAAAGATTAAAAAAATATGAGATTGTAACTTTCGGCACTTTGATGTTTCAAATTCTAAAAGAAAAAAAAATCGTAAAAACAAGGGATGAAATGAGAAAATTAAGCAATAGAATACAAAGAAATATCAAGAAAGATGTAACTCAAAAAATTGCTGATTTGGCAAAAAACAAGAATATAATTGTTGATACGCATTGTTCAATTAAAACACCGAAAGGATTTATTGTTGGTCTTCCAGAATATATATTAAAAAAAATAAATCCTGATCATATCATACTAGTTGAATCAGATTCTGAAGAAATATTTGAAAGAAGAATGAAAGACGATACACGCAAACGAGACAATGATTCTACTGATAAAATACAGCTCCATCAGGAAATAAACAGAAGTTTGGCATTATCTTTTTGCACACTTACCAATGCAGTTTTCTCTATTGTCAAAAACGATACAGGAAAACTGATGGCAGGTAGCCGGGAATTGGCTGAAATTATTGAAATGTAATTTTGCGTAATTACTTTTTTTATTAATGAAGTACAAAATCTGCAATAGAATTTTATTTTGGATACAATCTAAAACACTTTTTATGGATTTAGAAAATTAATTATATTTTCTTATAAAATTCCATCTATGATTCTTTTCTTTTTTTATTTAATAATATTCTTGACCTCATTAAATGCCATAGATATATTATTATAAATATCATTCCGAATTGCCAAAGAAAATTATGAATAAGATTAAAATAAATTATACCATAACTCTCTACAAGTGCAAAAGTTGTTGTAAGCCGGACAATATTTGCAATAAAGATTATAATACTTCCTGCAACCATTGCGTATATTTTTCTAATCAACGTTCCCTCGTTGGTTGCAAAAATAAGGCAAATAAATGCCAAAATTGATTTCCATGCAACACAGTCGCGGGTAATTTGTGCAACAAGAGTACCCGAAGAATCTGAAAAGATAAAAAGTGTATCTGCCCTGCTTATAGCTATGCCAAACATCGTAAAAAAAAACCCAATGATGTTTGCAACTAAAAGCTCTATTCTATATATATCTATATTTAGCCATATAAAAAAATGAAGAACAAAAGAAAGCAAAAAGAATTTTGCTAAAAACAAAAGAATGTTAAACAATCTTTTTTGTTTGTCTGTCAATTTTTTCATGAATTCAAAAATCATAATTATGCAGTCATATCGCCCGTCACTCTTCATGGTTTTTCAGTAATAAATAGTATTTAATCATCCTGCAAATAATAGTTCTGTTAAATGTTTTAAAGCTTATTGATTAATGATTATTAGATATACTATGATACTTTCTGACAGAGATATAAAAAAGCGGCTTGAAAAAGACCTTGTAATTGAGCCATTAAACATTGAAGAACAACTAGGACCGAGTTCTGTGGATCTAAAGTTAGGCAATCAATTCCAGATGTTTAAATTGTCAGACCATTCTGTAATTGACCCAAAAAGCTACAATGACAAAGAACTGTTCCGAAGAGAGACTCAAAATACTATTATTATAGAAAATGTCTACACACGAAAATACGAGATGAAAAAATCATTCATCATTCATCCCGGAGAATTTGTCCTTGGAACCACCATGGAACGTATTAAAATCCCAAATGATCTTGTGGGTATTGTAGAAGGACGCTCTTCAATAGGTCGCCTTGGACTAATGATCCATATAACAGCAGGATACATTGATCCGGGCTTTTGCGGAAACATAACTTTGGAATTTGCAAATGTCGGAAAAATGCCTATTATTCTTTACCCTAAAATGAGAATATGCCAGCTTGTTTTATACCGAATGACTTCTCCTTGTGACGTTCCTTACGGACACAAAAAAAGAAACTCTAAGTACCAAAATCAGAATGGGGTTCAGCACAGCAAGATACACAAGGATTTCGATTGAGACCGCAAAAATATTTGAATATTCAAAATCACATTATTTTGTAGCCATACAATTAGTTATAATTCTACAATTCCTGTATAATTACAAAAACCAGAAATAAAGATAAATCAATATACATGAATATTAGTAGAACAGGTTTTATTTGCTCTTAGGTCTCCACACGCGCGTTATCTTTTCTTTTTTCTTATATTCATCAATTGCTTTTTTTATGCTTCTTGGCAGGATATTTTCAAATTTACCTGCCTTTTTTATCAATGTGTTTAATTCTTTTGTTAGATTATTGCTTAAATCTTTATACAAATCAGGATCTGAATATATTAATCCTTCCTCTATTCTCTGGTAAGCTGTAGTTCCTTTCGGCGCAAAAACAAGATATCCTCTTTTTCCTTTAAGCAGTTCAGAATATGTATTCATCCCATTATATACTTTTTTTATGTCTGCAAAATAGACGCCTCCTTTTTTCAAGCCAGGATCCAAAATAAGCATTTCTTCGCCCCTTATTGAAAAACAAACAGAATAATGCGCTTTTTTTGCTTCAGGAAACAGAAAACTTTTTTTGTAATCAATAATAATCAGTGCCTTGTTATTAAGCCATGTTTTTAATTCAAGCTTTAAGTCATTGATTTTATTAATATTTATCCAAACACCTTTCACTTTGTTTTTTGTTAATTCTTCAACACTGTTAATTAATTGCTTTGGTGTTGTTCCACCAGGCAATTTAGTTCCGTCGAGTTTTTTCTGAACAGGCACTGCTGTTCTTGAAAGATTTCCTATTTCTTCCTGTGTTATATTATACCCGAATATTTTAAGTATTATTGAAACTGAAGCCGGTCCGCAATAACTTGGATGCTGGGCAAGAAAATGGTTTTTTATTTTTTCAAGAGTGCTTAAATCATACATTATTTCTTTGTATTTTAATTCACTTTCGTATAATTTTTTGTAAGGCATGAATGCTTTAATATTTCCTTTTTTGATTAAGATAACGCCCTGTGCTTTTAGTGTGTCAATTGTGTATGTTTCCTTTTTTATTTTAATTTGCTCTCCAACTCTTAGAAAATTCATTCTTTTCAAAAATAAGCCGGAAAAGACATTTTCAACATAAGGCTTAAGACCTACAAACAAAAAAATCAATCCTAATATCAAAATAGGATAAATAATGGTCTTAAACAAAACAATAGCAGAGCTTATGTCAATACCCAATGTGGTTAAAGCAACAAGTCCAAACACAATATACAAAATATATTTGAGAATAAATAAAAATATATTCATGTCCTGCTCTGAAATATATTCTTCAATTATATTTTTCATTCCGCTTGTGGTTAAAAATATTTGTATGATGTAAAAAATAAATCTAACTAAAAGAAAAATCAAGACAGCCAGCAATACTACTGACAAAATAAATGGGAGAAAATTGTAAATCTGGATCAATATATCTTCAGCAGTTTTTATTTTCAAAAAACTAAGTGCAATGACAATTGCCATAATATTTATCGTCATTGCATAAATATGCGCAATCTCTACTTTTTTAATGGTCACTTTGTATTTTTTTCTCCAGAGATATATTATTAGTTTCTCCCCTATTTTTGATATTATAAATCCCAATAAAAGGATGATGAAAGAAATAATTATTTTGTAAGCAACGCCTTCTGAAAACATAATATATTAATTCAATCAATATTTATAAATTTATACTGTTTGGTCGGGATAAATTTATTGTTTAATATGCGCACTAATGATATTATTTGCTTTGTCAATATCAAAATCAACATCCATGAATTTTTTGACAAGCCATATATTTGTCTGCGTGTGGCGCGTTAATTCAGATGTTTTTATGTTCCCGCCGCAGATAGCAAGAAAAGGAATCAATTGGTCGCAGAGATATTTATCAACACATGCACCTTTCTCATATTCTTCTATTAATTCAAGAGCTGCTGCTTCCCCTACGCACTCGGCAGTTTTCCCTCTTTCTCCAATAGATGATGCTCCGATAAATATTTTATTTCCTGTCCACAGAACAAGACCGGAACCCGTTGAAATAGAATCAACATATTTTGTTTCAATAGATATATTTCCAAAAATATTTGCTTTTTGAAGTATTTCTTTAGTAGTTTTTGTCTGTCTTGATGCCACGTTTTTTCCTCCTAAATTTTTCGATGCAATGCTGGAACCAAAAACGCAGACCTTATTGCAAAATAAATTAAGTTTCGCGCTTCGCGGTTTTACAGGCATTATTTGAATTTCTGTTAAACTATTTCCCTTAGGATAAAATCCATGACGCAAAATATCTACTTTCATTTCATATCCAAATTCTCTCAGGGCTTCGGATAATACGTTTTGGATGTATGTTGTTGGAGGAGCCCATTTTCCAAAACTCCCGCCTCCTTCTATTTTGATGTTGATTTTTCTTTTGCATCTTGTGGCGGCTATAATCAATGGCTGAATGGCAAGACCAACAGAACCTGCTGTAGGTATATTGATTTGAATGTCTTTTGCAGTCCAGTTTTTCTTTGGATAAAATTCTATTTTATCTGAGCCAATAAAGACCCCCTTGGTTTGAGCAGAGCATAATTGAGCAACTGCATTGATTGCACTTACATGCTGAAATGAAAGACCGGGTTTTAATCTTTTGGCGCGTATGTTCTCGATAATTATGCTTTCTTTCAAAAGAGCTGAAAGACCTATTGCTGTTCGGATAATCTGTCCGCCTCCTTCCATGTATGCTCCATCAATTTCAATCATAACAAAACTCCAACTTCAAGTAAAAATCCTGCTGATTTGATTTTTTATATAGTGCGGGATTTTTTCATGTTGTGTCTAAACTTATACGCAAGATAGAAGTTTATACACAATGAAAAATAAAAACATTGCCATTTTGATTGTTTAATGTTAAACAAACATTTAAATAAACTAACTCAAATATATTTTATTGATTGTAAAATGAATTATTCATTCTATAATTTAACGGTGATAAAAATGAAAGTAACTAAAGGAAATATAGTAAAAATAGATTATACGGGAAAACTTGAAGACGGAACTGTTTTTGACAGTTCAAAAAGTCATGATAAACCATTGGAATTTGAAGTAGGTTCAGGTCATATTATTGAGGGATTTGATAAAGCAATGATAGGAATGATGAAAGAAGATGAAAAAGAAATAACATTAAAGCCTGCTGAAGCTTATGGCGAAATTAATCCTGATTTGTTAAAAAAAATCCCAAAAGAGCAGTTTCCAAAAGATGCCGAAATAACAGTTGGTATGATGCTGGAGATGAATTCGCCCGATGGAATGAAAATACCCGTCATAGTAAGTGAAATTGGCGATAAAGAAATAACTATTGATCTTAATCATCCAATGGCAGGAAAAACATTAATTTTCAATATAAAATTGCTGTCTGTCAGAAAGCAAACTAAAAAAGAAATTGAAGACGCCAAAAAAAAAGGTACTGATTGCAGCAGCGGATGCAGTTCATGCAGTGGTTGTTAAGACAGAATAATTTATTTATTTTTGTTTTCAAATAAACCAGTTTTCTGGTTTTTATTTTTTTAATTTATTATTTTTTGTGTTATTAACTCACCTTACGCAAAATATAAATACTCTCTTGTATTTATATAATCATGGATACAAAAATGCTCGACTTATACACCGACCATCTTATAACCTGTCCAAAATATGCAACAGCAACAGGCTTGTCAGCTACATTGGA
>DAOVUW010000058.1 GCA_030632385.1 Candidatus Nanohalarchaeota archaeon | reverse complement strand
TCGTATAATTAAAAATTTGATTCGACATAAGATCTTTTCTATATTTCACTACAAACACCATGTGATATCTTATTCTGTAACTACAATGGGGAGCATACATTACTTTCATATACTCATAAGAACTTGAAATTTATAATTATCTAGAGCAGAGCTCCAGGGTATTAAACCCGTCAAGGAATAAAATTGAAACTAACATAAAGTTAAATTCTTTTGAGGGTTTATTTTGAGCATTAGGAAAAAAAGCATTTATAATTGTTTTACCATATAGCAAGCTATGAGAAATTCTCAAGTTAAAGAACAGAAAATAATTTTCCTAGATATAAAATATATATTAGAATGAGCATTCCGCCTTCCCATTCTGTCATTTCTTTTGTTTGTGTAATAAAGAAGCACATAATTGTTGCTATGATCATTATGGGAAGAGCAAAATTAATTGTAACTTCAGAAACTATAAGAGGTGAAAAAAGAGCAGGTATGGAGGCTACAACAAATGTATTGAATATATTAGAACCCAATATATTACCTATTGCAATTTCTGCTTTTCCCTTCAATGCAGCAACAATACTTACCATCATTTCCGGAAGAGATGTTCCTATAGCAACAGCAGTCATGGATATTATATCAACTCCTATATTAAGCAAAGAGGATATTTTAATTATGCTCATGATTGTATATTTAGCACTCAGAGAAATTAGCAATAGTGATGAAAAAAATAAAATTATTGTCCTTAAGTGCAGTAAAGATGTATTTTCTTCAGGCTGCCTTTCATATGTTGTTTTTATTGTATAGAGAGCATAGATAACATAACCTGCAAATAATACACCTGCTTCTGGCAAAGTTATCATTCCATCATACACAACAATCGAAAATAAAAAACATGAAGCCATAAGTAGTGGCAAATCAACATGGCTTATTTCCCAACTGATGTTTAATTTTTTTGCCACAATCAAAGCAACGCCCAAAACAAGAAGAATATTAGATATATTTGAACCCACAACAGTTGCAGCAACAAATTCAGATGTATTGTTTAATGTGGCAACAATTGAAGTTGCGAGTTCAGGTAGTGATGTTCCCACACTTACTATTGTAACGCCAATTATAAACCTAGGCATGTTGAAAAACAATCCTATTTTTTCGCCATTTGTTGTAAATATATCTGAAGATTTTATTAAAAGAACCAAACTTCCTAAGAAAACCAACATCCAAAATAATATAATTTCAAACATATTTATCCAATATATTCAAGTTGTTGAGGTGCTTTTTTAGTTGAAATAATATCTTTTTTTATCTTTTCGAGTTTTTTTATAATTGTATTCATTTCTTTTTCCCGAGATTCAAGTTTGGACAAATTTATTTTAAATCCTAAATATTTTGCCAAAACATTTATCACTGCTTCTGTTGATTTAGGATCAGAGGAAATAATTCCTGATGTTTCTCCCATTAGGCAAACACCATCCATATTATGTCTTTTTGCAATAGACAAAAGTATTCCTGAAGCACCTATTATCTGACCCACAGGTGTTTTTTTAAACATGACGCCATATTTTTCAAATTCATTTACTATTTTTTCATCTGTTCCTGCTCCATATACTATTGGATTTTTATCAGATAAACTTCCTGTGGAAAAACCACCCAATGTTATGATTCTCTTTGCTCCAAAACCATGGACTGTTTCTATTATTTTTCTCCCGATTACAAAGTGTCCCTGCATATCTATACTTTGAGCATCTCCGGTTACTATAATAAGATCATGATTTAAATTAGGTCCTTTTTTCAGATAATATAATTCATTCTTTAATTCTTCTATAATCCCGTTTTTTTTAGGACTCATAATTACTAATGGCGGAAAATAAGAAGATAAAATTTCTCCGAATTTTTCTGCCTTGCATTCATCAATTAGATAATCTACAACATTTTTCCCTATATATCCTATACCTGGAAGTCCTTCTAAAACTACAGGATCTTTTAATTTTGGTTTTTTTGTTAAATAAATTGCAGTAGAGCTCATATAATATAATAAAATAAGATACATATATAAATATTTCGGAAAACAAATTATATGGCTAAAGTAAAGATAATTATTTCTGATCCAAAAACAGGTAAAACTTATCAAAAAGAATTAAAAGAGAAAAAAGACAAACTTCTTGTAAATTATGAAATCGGCTCTGTTTTTGATGCTGGTATTATTGACTTTCCCGCATATAAATTTGAAATAACCGGAGGTACAGACAAAGATGGATTTCCTATGAGAAAAGGTTTTTCTGGGACAGATAGAAAAAGAATAATGATTTCAAGAGGACAAGGCATAAGAAAAACACAAAATAATGTCAGGCACAGAAAGATGGTGGTTGGTTCAACAATCTCAGACAATACTGCTCAAATCAACTGCAAAATAACAAAATACGGCAATGCAAAAATAGATAGTTTTTTTGAACAAAAAGAAAAAACAGAATCACAATAATTTGATTAGGGTATAAAATGGCAAAAAAATATACAAAATACGAGAAAGCAAGACTTATAAGTGCAAGAGCATTTCAGTTATCAAAAGGTGTCTTACCTCTTATAGAGACAAAAGAAAAAAATCCAATCAATCAAGCAGAAGTAGAATTCAAAAAAGGAAAGATTCCTTTTGAAATTATCGATTGAAGAAAAAGGAGATTTTTTATTTTATAATCATCTTTAAAAGAAAGATTTTTTTATTCCAAAAAAAGTGTAGTAGTAAAAAAGCAACAAAGGATTAATAAATTTTAAGTTCTTTAAGATGTATGAAAAAATATATTGCAATTATTGTATCTTTTATTATTAGTATATGTTTTTTAAATACCTGTTTTGCTTTATGCAAACTAACTACAGATGATAAAAACATTAGTATTGGAGGAAAATATAATATTTCCGGCATTTTTGTATGCGAAAAAATAGACTTAACGGATTATGCATCTGAATGTACTGGAGAGACAGATGTTTTTTGGTGGAATGGTACTCATTGGGCTATAAAAGCCATAAAAGAATGCACCTGCAGTGCAGATACAGAATGTTCTGGTTATTTTTGTTTTAATGGCATGTGCAAGGATTTTGCGAATAATTATTATCCGAGTGTTTCATTTAAAAATAAAAGCATAACAGTTCCAAAAGATTCTCTTGTGAAAAACATTATTGAAATAAACAACAGTTTTGATAGAAATGATGTATTTGAGGTTTCAATCACTCATAATAATACAAATGATGCAATGAAAATATTGGCATTTTCATATATTGAAGGAAAAGAATGGCAGGAAAATAGTACTGTTGCTGAATATATTGTAATAGCAAATTCTTCAAAAAAAATCATGTTACTTACCAGAGGTTTTGAAGAAGGGATTTGTGGTGGACTTGTTGTAAAGGTCACTTCAAAATCAACAGGATATTCTGCAACCGATACTGCTACCTACACTACAACTTCTTTTGAACAAAAGCATTTCTCTAATAGATCAGTGCCTGATATTAGCGGGTTTTGCTTTATTTTAATTGGTTTTTTAGTTCCAATGCTTTTTAACAATAAAAATTCATTCAGAAGTAAATAATGGAGTAAATGAGAAAATAAAGTGTGTAATTGGTTTAGAATAAATTCTATGCTTTTTGTGCAATATTACTCAACATGCATTTAATAAAGTCATAGAAATTAATAATCCTATGGAAGAATATTTGAAAAAAAGACCTCAAAAAAAGGTTTTCCAAAAAGAAGAAATTGATTCTCTTAGAAATCAAGCCATCGATAAAATAAAATCAAAATTGTTGCCTGATATAAAAATAATCAAAATTATATTAATCGGTTCATCAATAAAAAATTCTTTTGGAGAATATCAACCACCTGGATTTAGAGGCAGTTTATTTTCTGATTTTGATTTTATAGTCTTTGTTGAGGATGATTATACTATTCCACAATGGCTTGATAGAGAACCAGACGGGAAACCTTTCGCGGACGATAGCATAAATTTAGCTTATCGAAATAAAAAATTCATTGAAGATAAATATGATATTGAGATTTTTTTTATTAGAAAATCAAATATGCAGGATTCTAAAATTCAAGAATTAGGAGAATTTGCAGGCATTCCTATGAGTACAGATAGTAAACATAAATATTGGATTATTTATTTTAAAGATTGATGTGCAATAAGTGTGTGTTATCTCATTCCCATATTTCACTCTATGATTTTTCTTGTAGAAAAAACACACAATAAGTGCTTATTGAAGAAGGGAAGAAAAATAAATTTAAACTTTTATCCACTCTAATTTATCTTTTGTTATTTTCAAAATATCGAATCCAATTCCACCGCTAAAGACATCTCGCTCTTTTGCTGCAATCAATGCTTTTTTTGCAAGTTTTACACCTTCATCCATGCTCATATCCTTTTTATAATCCCCTTCAAGAACGCCAACTGCAATAACAGAACCAGATCCACTGAAAGCATAATCTTTTTCCTTGGATACGCCTCCTGCTGCATCTATAGAATACACATGAGGTCCGTTAATATCATAACCGCCTAAAATCAATTGCACCATTTCAGGTATAAAACTTTTATATGAAGAACGTAAAACATTAGCAAGCAAGGTTGCTGTTGCTTTTACAGTTGTTTCATTTTCATTGAATTTGTATAATTTCATTTCTGCTTTTAATAATCTTACCATTGCCTGAGCATCGCCGACAGAGCCTGCAATTGTCATTGCGGTCTTGTCAATAATCTTGTATATTTTTTTAGTATCTTTAGTGACAATAAGATGTCCTGCTGTTGCTTTATTATCTGCCGCTAAAACAAGTCCATCTTTGCATACAATACCCATTGTAGTTGTACCTGTTTCTAAGTTGTTCATTTTTTTCGATTCCATGTTGATTAATATAATTTAATTTTAAAAGATTTATCACTTATATATTGTATGCATGTAAAAATAAAATTTCTGCCATATAAAAATGTTTTAGACTTAAAAAAAGGAAATATTGAATGGAAACTATTGAAAGAATTGAAAGATAATAATATTCTGGTTATCAATGAACAATTAACTCCATCTGAACAATCCATTCTTATAAGTGAAATAATGAAGACCATATCATCTAATTTTTCAGGAATTGAAATTGCGTGTCTGGATGTTGAAAAAGATGGCGGTTTGCTTAAAAAAATACAAAAGCATCTTATAAGATTTATAAGTGGTAAAAGAAGCGGAATGACAATAATAGGACCATCAAATATTGTCAAAAAAATAAAAAAAAATCCAGAAGATTTGATTTTATATATTACATAATATACACAGTAAACAAGTATCGTAAGCAAAAATCATTAAAGTATTATACTTTTAAGCTTATTTTTGGTCTTGTGCGTATGACCAAAAATAATCATTAAAGTTTCCTTACGAGTAATTCTACTTTTAAGCTTATTTTTGGTCTGAGTATCTCCGAATCAAACTCACTCTCTAAACCATAAACATATCATTTAAACTTTGAATATCTCCAACATTTACATTTACATTTCCAAATCATCCAT